>DAOTWU010000238.1:0-1891 GCA_034435735.1 Anaerolineae bacterium
CACCTTTGAACAAAGCTATATCGGCGTTGAGGGCGACTCTGCCGCTGTCACAGAGCTTTACGCACTCCTTTCAGCATTGGCGCAAATGCCAGTTAAGCAATCGTTGGCCATTACGGGCAGTGTCAACCAATTGGGATGTGTACAGCCGATTGGCGGCGTAACCCAAAAGGTAGAAGGCTGGTTTAACGCCTGTGAACGGCGCGGCCTCACTGGCACACAGGGCGCAATTATCCCTCGTGCGAATATCCCCCACTTGATGCTATCGCATAAGGTGCGGGAAGCTGTCGAGCAGGGCAAGTTCCACATTTACGTCATCGACACAGTGGATGAAGGGCTGGAGTTGCTCATGGGACAAACAGCGGAAACAGTACATGAAGCCGTCCAGAACCGCTTGAAAACACTGGCGGAAACAGTGGCTAAATTTGAGAAGAACATCGACTAGTGCAGTGAAACTGAAGGGGCGCCCAAATTTTGAGCGCCCCACATACCACTCCGTACTCCCCTTGTGTCATTTAGAGCGGGAATAATATCGGCAAAGCAATCATAGCGGTGATGACAGCCAGCAATGCCAGCGGCAAGCCCACACGGGCATAATCGCTGAAGCGGTAGTTACCCGCGCCCATCACCAGCATATTCACCGGCGACGCCACTGGTGTGCCGAACGAGAATGACGCAGCAAACGCAATAGCGATGAGGAAGGGATAGGGCGAAACGCCAAGCGTTTGCGAGGCAGCAAAGCCAACTGGCGCCAATAAAACGGCAGTGGTGGTGTTGCTGAGCACCTGCGTCAGGAGGGCTGTCATTAAGAACAAACCACCAAGCACTGCATAAGGTCCAAGCCCACCAAGTACATCCACCATCGTATTGGCCATCGAGTCCACCAGGCCAACCTCCGTTAGGGCGGCGCTCATTGGCAATGTGCCAGCAATGAGGACAAGGCTCTTCCAATCAATGGAGTTATAAGCTTCATCCATCGTGAGACAACCAGTGAGCACCATAGCCAGCGCCGCCATGAAAGCAGCGACGGTTATCGGCACAACATCAAAAACGATAAGCGCCAACATGCCCACCAGCACAGCGGCGGCAATTGGGGCTTTACCACGGCGTATGTTGCCATTGAGATGTTCGGTAGCGCCAAGTACAACGAAATCACGGCGATGGCGGCGCAAGTTGGCAATGTCTTTCCAGCGGCCTTGAACTAGAAGGGTGTCACCGCTTTGTAAGCGGGTTGTTTTCACGTCTAACGGCGCATCTACACCGGGGCGACGAATGGCCAATACTGTGAGGTGGTAAGTCGTGCCGAAGCGCACATCCTGCACGGTTTGGCCAATAAGCTCTGAACGGGGCGGCAGCAATAGCTCGACAACGCCCACTTCATCGGTCACTAACGCTTCATGGTCATCGGGTGTGGCGGGCTGAATAGCGAGATTCCACGCTACAGATGCGCGCCCAACTTCTTCCGGATCTCCTTGGCAGATGAGAACATCATCACGTTGTAGCGTTAGGTCATTTTCGGGGTGAATGAGTTTTGGCTCGCTCCCCTGTAGCATCAAACGTTGGTCACCGATTTTGGCGACAACGCGCGGCTGGGCGGGGCGGCTTACCTCTAGAACATTGATGCCATACTCGCTGCGCAAATCGCATTCGCCCAATGTTTTACCAATCAAGGATGATCGGCTGCGAACACGCAAACGGAACAAGTTATCTGGCAAGCTGTAAAGTTGAATAAGCTCGGCAGGGGTGGCAACCTGCTGCTCCAACTGTTCTTTACGGCGAGCGGGTAAAAGCCGCCGTCCGATGGTCAATAAGAAGAGCGCCCCAACCGCCATCAGCAAAACGCCAATAGGGGTGAAATCGAAAAGTTGGAAGGGCGCATAACCGTTTTTCTGAA
>DAOTWU010000239.1:0-4185 GCA_034435735.1 Anaerolineae bacterium
GACGCCCCGCAACAGCAGCAACAAGAACGGGCGAGTTCATTCGATTTAGATTCGCTGTTTGATGATGACGATTCACAGCAAGCCGCGGCAACTGCTGAGGAAGAACTCGACTTCTTCCGTCAAGAGACGGCGGCAGAAGATACATTTGACTATGTCGCAGAGGAACAAGCTGAAGACCTTTCGCCAGAAGACGCTTTAGAGCGCGCCAAACGCGAAGCAGAAGCCATCATCCAGCAAGTGCTGGAACAAGAAGCTGCAGAAGCCCCCATCGAATGGGTGCACAAAGAGAAACGGCGCGCTGGCGAGCGTGAAGTTGTCGTGCTGCGGTTACAAGTTTTTGCCGGTATTATGGCCTTCATTCTGGTGCTGGGTGTTATCGGTTACGGCATCCTGCTCTCCAGCCCAGAGGCACAGGTGGCTGTTTTTGGGGCAAGCCCAACGCCGACATTCACCCCAACACTCAGCCCAACGCCAACCATCGGCATCACGCCCACACCGTCGCCAACGTCCGACGTAACGTTGACGCCCAGCCCGACAATTGACAGCTTCATTGAAGCGGGTTCGGAATTCCAAGCCCCCCGACCAACAGAAGTCTATATCCTGCCAGAAGCGCCATCGGGCATTATTCGTACCGCCGTAGCCGAAATTAATGACCACGAACCCAACGCCGCGCTGAATCTGGTGGCGACCGAGCGCGCCGCCAACCCGCTCGGCATTGACCCTAACCCCGCCTATTTTGAAGCGCTAGCGCTGATAGAGCGCGGCGACCTTGAAGACGCCCAAGAGGTCATCGAAACAGCTTATGAGCGCTGGCAAGAAGAAGCGCCAGGCCGTCCCTACGGACCGTTGCTACAACTAGGGCGGGCGGAAGTAGAGCTGGCACTGGCAGAAAAAGCCCTAGCAGAAGGTGACACCCGCGCCGCTAACGAGCACTTTGACCTGGTGGAAGAGTACACCGCGGAGGTCATGGCAGAGCGCCCAGACTTTGCCCAATCTTATGTGCTGATGGCGCGCCGCTATATGCTGGAAGAGGATTATGAAGAAGCGCTGAAGGTGCTTGACCAAGGCCTGAGCCTCGAAGAGCTTTATGCCGATTTGAACTTGCGCGTTTTGAAAGGCGAAATTTTCTTCCTGCAAGGAGAATATGACCGCGCCATTCAAGAAGCCTATGAAGCGCTATATATTAACCCGTGGAGCGCCGAAGCCCATGCCCTGCGTACCCGCGCCGCTCTCGCTAAAGGCGAACCGGGGCTAGCGGTGGTCTTCTCCGAAAACTTCCTCAACTTCTACCCCGGCAGCGTCCAGGCCTTCAAATTCCGTGGCGACGCTTTCCTAATGGAGGGCAAAACCGACCTCGCCCTAGAAAACTATACCCGCGCGCTTTTGGGCGACCAATCCGACCCCGCTATTGTTGATGTGCTGCTATCGCGTGCCGACCTTTACATGCAAAAGCGACGCTATGGGCTGGCGCTAGAAGATTATAACTTGGCCTATGACCTGACAGGCGACGACAACGTGCGGGCGCTACGCATGCAGGCGGCTTACTTCAATGGCAACTATGGCATTGCGCTCAACGATGCTGATGAGCTTATGGGGCAGGATGTCGTACCCGATGCCGAACTGTTGCTCCTACAGGGGCGCATCACTGCCGACCGCGCCCGTGACCGCGATAGCGACGCCTTCAGCGAAGCGCGCACCCTAATTAATCAAGCCATCAATCGCGGGTTAGACCCAGCACTGCGCCCGATTGCCGATGAATATCTCGCACGGGCAGAGTACCAGCTTGGCAATTATGAGGACGCACTTGATGCCATCAATAGCGCCATCGCCGCTGAGGAAACGGGCACACGCCACTACCTGCGCGGCCTCATCCTCGAAGCGTTAGAGGACTTTGATAGCGCCATCGCAGAATATGAATGGGTGGCAGCATGGAGCGAGGTTTATCCCTACGCCTTCCGTGCCGACGCCTTGCGCCGTTTAGAGCGCCTTCATGATGCGCTCAATAGCGATGAGGAAGAAACGTAAACACAAGTGAGGGGCGCTTATTGTGCCCCTCTTTTTGCTTATATCCTGCTGTGATTTTATTGGCATGCATGGTAAGGAGTGAACGCTGTGGGCAAGTATTACGATGAACTTGAAGTTGGCATGGTGATAAAGCACACACTAGGGCGCACCATCACGGAAATGGATAATGTGCTGTTTAACGGCCTCACCATGAACACCCAACCACTTCATCTAAACGCCGATTTTGCCTCAAAAACACAGTTTGGCCGCCCCATCGTCAATGGCATTTTCACGCTTGGCGTGGTGGTGGGTATCACCGTCAACGAACTGACAGCGGGCACGATTGTGGCCAATTTGGGCTATGAAAACGTCGTACACCCGCACCCCATTTTTCACGGCGATACGATTTATGTAGAAACCGAAATCATCGCCAAGCGCCCCAGCAAATCCCGCCCCACTACGGGCATTGTCACCATGAAGCACATTGGGCGCAATCAGGACGGCGTCATCTGTATTGAAGTGACACGCTCGGCATTATTCCTGCGCCGCCCTGAAAGCGAAGCCGAAAGCGATTAATCCGCCAGCAAATAGCGGGCGATGAGGTGAGTGCTGTGCAATAGGGCGTCACGGTGGGTGCGCTCATAACCATGCGAGGACGCCACACCGGGGCCAATCAGCCCAACGCGCGCATCGCCGCCCGCCCGCCAATAGGCCGAACCATCTGAGCCATAATAGGGGTAAATATCCACCTTATAGGCAATCTCATGCGCTTCGGCTAGCTGGCGCAGTTTGGTAATCATATCGAAGTGATAGGGACCGCTACTGTCTTTCACGCAGATAGTGGCGGAAAATTCATCGCCCGTCTGCCCATCGCCCAGCGCGGCCATATCCACCGTGAGCAGCTCAGTGAGTTCAAACGGCCAGCCAGAAGCGCCACCATGCCCCACTTCCTCATAAATGCTAATCAGGAAAGCCGTCGTCTGCTTCGGGCGCAGACCAGCATCGCGCAGCGCCAACAACGCGCCATAAATATTGGCCACGCAGGCCTTGTCATCCAAAAAGCGTGAACGGATGAAGCCGCTCTCCAATACCTCTACACGCGGGTCTAAAAAGATGAAATCCCCCACGCCTATGCCCAATTGCTCCACATCACCCGCACTATTCACCCGCTCATCTAAGCGAATGACCATTGTATCGGCGTTGCGGTCGCGGCGGGCGGCATCGCGGTTGACATGCACGCTGGGGTTGGCCAACATCACTGTGCCACGATAGCGGCGATCATCAAAAGTGCGCACGGTCACGTTTTCGAACTCAATCCCCGGCCACAGAATGCCGCCGAGGTTGGTCGCTTGCAAAGTACCATCTGAGCGAATACTCTTAACCATCAGGCCGAGTGTATCCGTATGGGCTGTAACGCCACGCGGGGCATCGTCCTTTTCGCCCTGCCACACAGCCAGTAGCGCGCCCTTATTAGTGGTGGTAATGCTCAAATCAGGGATATTGAGTGCAGCGAAGCGCTCTTGCACATAGCCGATTGCTTCGACATGGTAGCCAGTGGGGCTAGGGGTATTGAGCAGGCCAACTAAAAATTCAACCTGTGCATCTATATCAAATTTTAGCGTCATAGTCATAACCTTTTTTGCAATCACTATGACGCTATCTTAGCGCACAAGAGGGATGGGCGTTAGTGCCGCATAAAAAACAATGCCCGCTATGGGACATTGTCTATTACATCGTTATTCAGCGTTGATGCGGCTGCGCGCCGAATTTAACGCCCCGACCGCATCGACCATATCGCCGGCCTTCGCCAGCCCCATTCGAGGCATTCCGCTATAGACGCTCTCGTATTCGCCCGCTCGCACTAAATAAGTCTCATGCCAAATGCCAATATCGCCGCGGCTTTTTCCCAAATGCTTATTGAACGCCATCCATGCTGGCCAATGTTCTTGGTTGGGGTTGCGCGCATAGGCTTCCAGATGGTCAAACGAGCGCCAATATTGCACCATCAGCCCAAAGCTATTTGTTGCCCCCAAAAAGCCAGATTCAGGATGGCGCACCAATTCCTCTATCATGCGGGGCATGGCGCGTACCACCGGCAGCCATTTATGAACTTTCCACCACTTATTGATACGGAAGCCTATTAGAAAAACGACAAAATCGCCTTCAATGCGGGCGGTCACC
>DAOTWU010000240.1:0-1941 GCA_034435735.1 Anaerolineae bacterium
CGATAGCCCCCTTTTGTTGGGGCGTTTTCGTCGCTTAAGTCATGATAAGATGGGATGTAACAAGTCCTGTTGTGGGGGGGTATATGGAACGCCAACTTATTCAGTGGCTCGTATTTGCGATTATTTTTGGGATGGTTATGGGATGGTTACGGCGCAGTAGCGCCCGCCCGCGTCCTGTTGCGGAAGCGCATATTCTATGCTATCCGCGCACCGTTCGCGTGATTGGCGTTGTGGCGACCTTGTTTTTCTGCAGTTTGGTCATTCTCTCTAATGTCTATGCTAATGAGACAAGCACTTGGCTCACTACAGGGATTTTCAGCGGGTTCGCTATCATGAGCCTTTATATAGTGTTGGCGTCGTATTATGAGCGTTACGAACTCACCGACGGGGGGATTATTTACCATACTGTGCGCAAGCGGCGCGGTCTTTTGGCGTGGCGCGATGTGGTTGAAGT
Organism: Anaerolineae bacterium; assembly: GCA_034435735.1. Lineage (GTDB taxonomy): Bacteria > Chloroflexota > Anaerolineae > Aggregatilineales > Phototrophicaceae > S146-30. The sequence continues at coordinate 455 of DAOTWU010000240.1, forward strand.
AGGGTATTCGAACTGGTTGAGCGCTTTCAAGCTCCAATCGCACACAGGCAAAACCATTAACCTGTCTATTATGCTGATGGGGATGGATGTATTCGCCCGCCACGCTTTGGAACGCATCCCGTTTGCCATGAACGAGGAAATCCGCACCATGTTAGAGGCGCTTGTTGCGCAATATAAAGCCGCTACACAGGCGCACATAGTGAAGCATCCCTTGCTACAGGATGTTGACGACGACATGTAGGGTTTCTCCTGCATTATGCTGTATATAGAGCAAATGAGTGTGGGAGTAAGCCAATGAAACGGGCGACGTTATTCATCGCCGTGGTTTTGCTGGGCGTGGTGGGCACTATCACTGTAATGGCGAAGGGATTGCCAAGTTTTGTGACTGTTGAGGGGGCGAATCTGAATGCGCCCATTACCCTTGAGGCACAACCAGTGATGGAACTGCTCAACCCGTGGCTGGGAGATTTCGCCCAATGGGATAGGCCAATTGAACAGGCGATGCTGTCTGTAGACGATAGCTATCAAATCAACATTTATCTAGAGTTGGAAGATGAAGCTGAGCCGCGCCTGATTTATGTGTTTTACTATCACCCCAATTGGAATGGCGAACATGGTATGGTTTATTTACCTGGCCAGGGCGAAGCGTGGTATACGCTGAACAGTAGCACCATCTACATGCATGAGGGGGGCAAATGGTATACAGCCGCGCCAGAGTTGGATAGTGCTTTGCGCCCAATATTGACCGAAGCCGCACCTGCGCCCTCTATCTGGCAACGCTTGTTGCTGCTACTGTTTAATTTGCTGCGGTAGATAATAAAATAGGGCTGAATGATCAGCCCATTTTGTTAATTCACGGTTGCGTTGGTGAAGAATTTTCGCAGTGCCTGCCCAGCGGAATTGTTGCACAAATAGGCGATGTGTTCGCCACTGAAAGGCTTGGGTTCAATGCCGAGTTGCGGCAGCGCATTATCTTCCACCACATTGGGCACGGCTAACAAGTCCAGCAGGTTACGGTTGACGGGCGCGCCAGGCAGCAGCTTCTCCATGAGGAAGACGGGGAGGCGCAAGAGGCCAACTGGCACAGATACCAGCGCCCGCTTGGCGTTTAGCGCTTGTAGCACACGGCGCTCTATATCTTCCAGCGTCAACACTTCTGGCCCACCTAACCCCAAGCGCTGGCCGATGGTGTTTTCATCTTCTAGCGCTTTCACGACCGCTTCCACTACGTCATAGACCGAAACGGGTTGGAAAAGCGCCTTGCCGCCGCCAATCAGCGGGAAGATGAAAGGCGTGAGTTTCACCAGACGGGCGAACGTGTTGAAGAACTCGTCTTGAGGGCCAAAGATGGCCGAAGGGCGTAATGCCGTCGCTGCCATGCCCGATTGCATCACATAGTCTTCGCCTTTGCCCTTACTGGCGAGAAAGCGATAGGGCGCGCTGGCATCTGCTCCATTTTGGCTGATGTAGATGAAGCGGCGCACCCC
>DAOTWU010000241.1:0-7435 GCA_034435735.1 Anaerolineae bacterium
TGTAATGCTTGTTCAACCTGCTCAAGCTCAAAACGCGTGTGAAGCTCTATAGCAGTGCCATATAGAACAGACCGCAGCACGATACTTAAACCACCAACATGGTAGAGCGGCAACACACACAGCCAAACATCATCAGGAAGAACGCCAAGACGATAAGCGGAAGCCGTCGCGCTATAGAAAAAATTTGACAATGTGAGAACAGCACCCTTAGGCTTGCCACTTGTTCCTGATGTGTGAATGATGGCGAATGGCGCATCTAAATCAATTTCTGCGCTCCCGACAGGGTCTGACGGCTTAATAGCCCATAATGAGGAAGCACCATCAGGCTCTAGGGTATATCGTTCACAACCAGTTAGCTGTTTAGCGGTTGAAATTGTTTCCGCTGAATAAAATACTAATGAACATTCTGTACGCTCAATTTGATACTGAATTTCTTCAGCAGTGAGGCGAGTATTTAACGGGACAAGTACAAGCCCTAGTCGCATGGCTGCATGAATGAGTAGCACATATTCTAGGGAGTTGGGCATGAGAACACCCATTTTATCCCCCTTCCCCAACCCCAGTTGAACAAGATAGCCACACAAAACAGCCGTTTGGCGATTCAGGTCATCATAAGATATACATACGTCATCCGATGTCATAACGGCTTTATTTTGGGGTGAGGCATTAGCGCGTGCTGCTAGCCAATCTAACATGAATACTCGCCTCTACTATTTCAGGCTCTATGGGCGGCGCGGGAACTTCTTGAAGTTCGGCTTGCGCTTCTCAAGAAAGGCGTTTTTGCCTTCGCTGCCCTCTTCAGTCATGTAGAACAACATGGTTGCATCACCAGCCAACACTTGAACACCAGTTTGCCCATCCAGTTCTGCATTAAAGCCAGCTTTGATGAAGCGGAGGGCGATTGGGCTTTTCTCTAGGATTTCACGAGACCATTGCAGGGCTTCTTCTTCTAGCTTTGCTAATGGCACAACGGTGTTCACTAACCCCATTTCTAGCGCTTGTTGGGCAGTATATTGGCGACATAGATACCAAATTTCGCGCGCTTTCTTCTGGCCGATAATACTAGCGAGGTAGCTTGACCCAAAACCAGCGTCAAAACTCCCTACAATGGGGCCAGTTTGACCATAAATAGCGTTATCGCTTGAAATGGTTAAATCACAAACGACATGGAGCACATGGCCACCACCAATGGCAAAACCCGGCACAACGGCAATAACAGGCTTCGGCATGGTGCGGATATAGCGTTGTAATTGGAGAACATTTAAGCGGGGAACACCATCATCACCAACATACCCTGCATGACCACGCACACTTTGGTCACCACCAGCGCAAAATGACCAAATACCGTCTTTGGGGCTGGGGCCATTCGCCGTAATCCATACAACCCCGATTTCGGTATCGTGCCATGCATCTAAGACCGCTTCTGTCATTTCATCAATGGTGAGTGGGCGGAATGCATTGCGCACCTCTGGGCGATTAAAGGCAATGCGGGCGATGCCTTCAGCTTTATGATATGTGATGTCTTCATAGGATTTGACTTCCTGCCAATCTGCAAGTTTCATCAAATCCTCAGTTTTGATGCGGGCTTGTTCTTCTTTAGATGTCATATGAACGCTCCTCTTTATCCTGCATAAATCTTTGAATTAAGCCACTAATGGCTTGTTGAACATGAGAAAGTAGCCGCTGGTGTTGCTCGAAATCACGGGAAATTTCTGTAAAAACTTCGATAATCACCTGTTCAGCATCACGGCTTGCAAGAACTTGCTTGAATACATCCTGGAACTCGGTTCGGGATGTTGGTCGATGATAGGAAAACCCGAACATGTCTGCAATATGGCTAAATGTAAGGCCATGGGGCATCACAAAATAATCCGTAAATTCTGGCTCAAAATTTCTTACGGGTAAACGCTTAAAAATGCCACCACCATCGTTATTGATGACAACGATAATTGCAGGAATGCCATAGGCTTTCGCCGCTAATAGGCCATTCATATCATGGAAAAATGTAACATCACCAAAAACTGCGATGAGCCGCTTTTCAATGTCAGCGACTTTTATCCCTAAAGCAGTAGAAACATTGCCATCTATTCCTGATGCGCCACGATTGGCATAAGCTTTTACCGCTTTCGCGTTAGAAAAGCCTAATTCATCAAAATGGCGAATGGGTAAACTATTGCCAATAAATAGGTTTGCATCATTCGGCAGAAGATTCGCTACATCAAACGCAATAGCCATATCACACGATATGCTATCTTCAAAGAATGTTTCAACAGCATTACGTGTCACTGTATCAACTTGTGACAAAAACGCTGAGTAGCGCTTGTCTCCAGTTGAGGGTTTATCCAGCAAAGCGCAACACAGCTCTATGGGATTTGCTTGAATGAAATAATGTGTGACGTGGTCTGCATCTGCCCAAGTGCCATCAACGTTAATTTGAACTCGTAAAGCGCCTGTAGTGTTGATAAATTGCAACAGCGGAGCTGCAACAGGCATAGCACCAAACTGGATGATTAAATCCGGCTCAAACGGCACTGCAGACAGCCACATGTCATAGGCACTTAACACATACCCCGAATCATCTTTACCAATCCAGCGGACACCTGAAAGCACATCGGCAAAAATTGGCAAACTGAAGTGCTTGGAAAGTTGTCGCACTAAATCAGGGAATTCGCCCTGTGGACAGCGTGGGCCACATACAATAACGCCACGCTTAGAATTCTGAATGAGGTTATAGAGAGTTTCGATAGTAACAGTATCTGGCTGCAAATCACCACGATGAAAAGTTGTGTAGGGTTGAAAATCTGGTCTCGGCAGAGCGTTAACAGGAATATCGGTACTATCCGTGCTTACTGGCGTGGGTTCTAGAGGCTTACGAAATGGGAAATTAAGATGAACGGGGCCTTTACGGCAACCATTGGCAGTAGCATAGGCGCGCCCCGCTAGTGTGCGCAAATTGCGATAAGTGATAGCAGGTGGTTGATTTTCAGGTAAGGCAACGTCTACTGACCAAAGTACGTGGTCACCATAGATTTTTATTTGGTCAATTGTCTGGTTAGCCCCGCTCATTCGTAATTCATGAGGCCTGTCTGTCGTTAGCACCAACAGCGGCACATGTGACATATAAGCTTCAATGATTGCTGGGAAGAAATTGGCAACTGCCGTACCAGATGTGCATACCAGAGCGACGGGTTCACCGGTAGATAGCGCCAATCCGAGCGCGAAAAAAGCAGCAGAGCGTTCATCTAAGTGCTTATATACTGTAATCGCATCATGTTGAGCAAAGGCTAATGTTAATGCTGTGGAACGTGAGCCAGGAGCAACGCAAGCATATTGTAGTCCTTGCCTTGCTAACTCATCAACGAAAGTTCGCGCCCAAACAGTGTTGCGATTAGGCATCTACCTGCTCCCGTATGTGTAAAGCGTCCATCATCGGGCGGAACTTAAGCGCTGTTTCATCCCACTCCTTCTGAGCAACGCTATCTCCTACAATGCCAGCACCAGCATACATCCACACCCGTTTTTCTTGAACAACAGCGGAGCGAATAGCAACAGCAAAAGCGCCTTGCATACGATAATCTATCCATCCGATTGGAGCGGCATACCAACCACGTGGTACTAGCTCTGCATTACGAATAAATTTCATTGCTTCGGCGCGCGGTGTGCCACCTAGTGCAGGTGTTGGATGTAACGACTCTACAAGCGGCAATACACCATTGGTTTTCAAGCCATGCGCTTTAATTGGCGTATATAAGTGCTGAATGTTGCTCAATTTCAAAATCTGTGGCGTGGCAGGTATATCAAGCTGCGTTGCAAGAGCGTTTAGACGTTGTTGAATTGCTTGTACGACCAAATTATGCTCGTGGCGCTCTTTGGGGTCTTGGAATAAATCATCTGCGAGTTGTTCGTCCTCAGAAGCAGTTTGGCCACGTTTTCTTGAACCCGCAAGCCCCATAGTATGGGCAGTATCGCCATCGGTGCTCACCAAAAGTTCTGGTGTAGCGCCATAAAAAGCATGATTGGGGCGAGGTTCAAATAAAAAGCGATAGCAATCTGGGTAAGTATCTGCAAGATAAGCTAGAGCAGCTTCTATATTGATTGCATCCTCGAACAACGCTTCTGCGACACGCGCTAAAACAACTTTTTCCAGTTGGCCAGCACGGATAGCGCGAACAGCTTCTTCAATTGCCTGCTCCCAAGCCTCAAATGCCATTGGGTAATGAATATCGCGGAGCGGCGGCTGGTGAATGGATGGGCTATCTTCACTCAAAAGTTGCTTGAGATATTGCCAGCGGGCATTGAGCGCCTCTTGTAATTCGGGGATGATTGTTTCAGGATTTTCATCGGGCAGTACGTGTACATTGACGGTTAGCCAAGCGCCTTTTGGGGTTTGTACCAGTTGATAATGCGGCAGGATGAAGTGGGCGGGGTTGAAAACAGCCCATGTGTTATCAGGTGTGAAGTCATCACGGAAGGCAAAACCGCCAAACAGGCGGGGCATGGCAAATTCTTTGCCTACAGGGTCTGTATGTTGCACAAATGCGCCATCAAATAACTGGCGTGCATGGTGCTCAATTGTTTGAAATCGCTGCTCTCCCCACGCCATGAGTTCGGTTGCTACACCAAATCCAAGCAGTGTGAAACCAGTTCGCCGATTTTCCCAATAAAAACGCTCTACACCTCGCAAATGCGGCAAAAGATGCAACACATTTACTGGTGCAACCCGACGGCTAAAGCTCACCAAACGGCCATACTGGTTGGGAATTGAACGAGTGGATTCAAACATTAACTATCGTACCCTACGCTTTTCAATAGTAACGGCAGCAGGCTTGAAAGAATGCGTTCGCGATCAGGCTCACCGGTATAAACCCAGCGAATTATCACCCCATAAATAGCGCCCATCCACGCTGTGGCGACGACTTCAGTATCTACAGGCTCTATATCACCAACAGCAACGGCCTCATCCAAATATTTCTGAATAATGCTGGTGAAGTGGTCATTAACTTCAAGCCGCTTTTTCTCGAAGATATTGCCCAATCCAACAGCTTGAACAAGTAAAATTTTGGCCGGTCGACGGTATTTAGCGAATGTCTCTAAACAAGCTTCTAATGCAGCACGAACGCGCAACATCCCCTGCTCTTCTTGCTCAATAGCTTCGGTAATACGTCGCTCTAACAAATCGGCAAATTGATCGACAAGCGCTAGAAAGAGGCGCTCTTTGTTGGGGAAATGGAAATAGATTGAGCCTTTGGATGTATGCGATTCTTCAGCAATTTCGTCGAGTTTTGTATCGTGGTACCCCTTACGGGAGAAAATGCTCAGCGCTGCATCAATAATGCGTTCACGTGTGCTTTCAGGATTGCGTTTTGTGGTTTCTGGTTGCATGTGTTTGTGAAATATTTTTCGACTGACTGGTCAGTTTTATATTATCACAAAAGGGCAAAGGTGTCACGATAAATTAGACAAGAGAGTTATCAGAAAATTTTAGAGAAGCAAAAAGAGCCGCAATATTGCGACTCTTTTGTATGTGCCCCATAGGGGACTCGAACCCCTGTTTTGGCCTTGAGAGGGCCACGTCCTAGGCCACTAGACGAATGGGGCAATACAGCGCTTATTCTAGCATGTGCGCTGTTGTCCGGTCAAGAGTGAGAACGCGGTGCGAGTAGCCCCATACGGTCTCGAACATCAGCTAATGTAGCATTCGCAATAGCCGCGGCGCGCTCTGCGCCATGCGCCAGAATATCATCTAAATAGCCACCTTCGGCCATGATTTCGTTATAACGTTCTTGAAGTGGCTCAAGAAGTCCGACAACACTCTCGGCTACAGCTTTTTTCAAATCGCCATACCCTCGAGCATCGGCAAATGCCGCTTCGACTTCTTCGCGAGTACCACCATTTATTGCTTGATAGATAGTGAGTAGGTTATTGACACCCGCTTTTTCTGGATCATCGCTAAAGCAGATTTCGCGCCCAGAATCCGTCACCGCGCGCATAATTTTCTTACGAATACGGGCAGGCGGATCTAAAAGGTAAACCGCATGGTATTCCGAATCTTCGCTTTTGCTCATTTTCTTGGTTGGTTCATCTAAGCCCATCACACGCGCACCAGCGGGCGGAATCATGGCTTCTGGTATGGTGAAGGTTTCGCCATAGAGGTGATTAAAGCGTTGGGCAAGGTCGCGGGTGAACTCTAAGTGCTGGCGCTGGTCATCACCTACGGGAACAGCTTCTGCTTGATAAAGTAGTATATCTGCTGCCATAAGGGTTGGATAATTTAACAGCCCTGCCCCAATAGAATCCTGTTTCATCTTAGCGGACTTATCTTTGAATTGTGTCATGCGATTTAGCCAACCTAGCGGCGCAAGGCAGGTTAATAACCATGCAAGTTCAGAATGTGCTGGGACATGGGATTGAACAAAGATGGTCGCCCGCTCTGGGTCAATGCCTGCTGCGAGGTATAAAGCTGCAACTTCTCGCGTTTTCTGGCGCAAGACTTCGGGGTCTTGCGGCACTGTAATCGCATGTAGATCAACAACACAAAAGAAGGAATCGTACTCATCTTGCACAGCAACCCACTGGCGCAAGGCGCCCAAATAATTCCCAATTGTTAAACTTCCTGACGGCTGAATGCCAGAGAGTACGCGTTTTTTGCTATTTTCAATCATATGCACATCCAAACTTTGTCTGAAAAGCCGTTCACATGGTGAAAGATTGTATCAAGGTGATACCACCCCTGCAACGGCACATCAAGGGGATTGTGCTTGGCGACGGTCAGTTAAGCGCAGATTGTGTAACGTTAATTCCAGCCCTAATTTGTCGCCCAGTGCCCGTTGGATAGAGGCTGCATCACGCAAGAAATTTCGGGCGGTTGGAATATCGCCCAGTGCGATAAGGCAAGCAGCAAGATTTGTTTTAGCTCGGGCTAACCAGAAAGGATTGTCCATTTGGGTATATAGCTGGTAGGCCAATGTGCAATAACGGTGTGCCGCATTCACTTTGCCAAGTTGATAATACACTTTACCCAGCAGACTATAAGTGGCGGCCAATTCAGATTGTTGGTTAGACGCATGAAAACGCGCAGCGATGGCCTTGGCCATGCGGATACCATGTTCTACATCGCCTTGTGCACATAATGCCTCTGCACGCAATAAGGCGGCACGGTCTGTTGTTATCGATTCCAGCAACTCCTCAGTTGTACTAGCATCTCCTATCTCTAAAGCCAATTGTGCCAACTCAACTTGGGCGTGGATATAGGTTTTTTCATCTGCATAGTGTTTTGCCCGCGAAGCCGCATCAGTGAGATACTCGTAGGCAAGTGTAAATTGCCCGCGAAGCTTGGCAAGAATACCGAGTTCCAAAATTACTGAAGCCTGCACCTTAAAATCACCGATTTCACCAGCATAAGTCATTGCACGATGAAGCTCTTGTTCTGCTTCGT
>DAOTWU010000242.1:0-5544 GCA_034435735.1 Anaerolineae bacterium
TGCTCAAACGTTTCGTACCAATAGCCGCCTTCCTTTAATATGGCGACGATTTTCTGCGTGACTGGGTGGTATTGTTCTGCCATAAGCCCCCACAAAGTTCTATCGATGAAAGTTAAAGCGCTTCAGATAAACACAACGGTTTTTTATACCATAGAGCGCTTAAATTTCGCCAATGGCGGTTAGATGGTAAAAAATAACAAACGAATGTAAAAGAAATGTCACGACTTTATAAAATTAATACAGCTTTATTTTGCGCACTTACCGCATTCTGATAAAATGAATTTAAGCTCCGGCATTATCAGTTGGTTTATTAGGCGTAAATCATGCACCGTTTAATTATGTTAAGAGGCCCCAACCCGGGTAGAGTGTTCGAACTTAGCGACGATGTCATCAATATAGGGCGTGGCCGCCGTAACGATATTATCATTACGGATGATAACGAAGTGAGCCGTGAGCATTGCCGCTTTATTCGTACGGGCAATCACTATCGCATCACCGACTTGAACTCCAGTAATGGCACTTATGTCAATGGTGTGCCCGTTGATGAAGATGGTTGGTTGCTACGAGAAAAAGCTATCATCGAATTAGGGGATACCATCACATTTCAATATATCCCCGATGACACCACCCAGACGGCTGACCAAGTTTTGGCGACTGAGGAAGATATTGCGGCCTTGCAGCCGTATCTTATCGTTCACATTGCTTCGCAACCCAACGAGCCGGCGGTGTACCCGCTGGATGGTTTGACCATCTCTGTTGGCCGAGATTTAGACAATGATATTGTCATCCAAGAGCCAGAGATGAGCCGTCACCATTTACGCCTCACCTTCACCAACGCAGGCTATACGATTGAAGACCTGGGTTCACTCAATGGCACCTATGTAAATGGCAAGTTCCTCAAAGAGCCAGTGACCTTGCATTCTGGCGATATGATTGAAATTGGCACTATGGTGCGCATTCAATATACTCATGAGCCAGAGCGTTTACAGTCGGTCATCAATACCGAAGTATTGCCGTCGCAACCGGGAGAAAGCGGCGACAAGAAAATTAGTACAACAGCCACCCATTATGCCGCGGTAGAGGAAGAAGAGCGGGACGATACGACATGGGGCACAATGCCCGCCCTGCCAACCCCGACGCTGATGCGCTACAACGACGATTATACCCCTTCACGCGCCAACATCGGTTTAGAGCCGGGGCAGCTTGAAGGGCATGTGTTCATCGCTTATGCTCAGCAGGATTGGTCAAACTTCGTCTCTGCGCTGTATAAGAGCTTCCATGATGCGTCTATTCCTGCATGGGTAGACCAGTACCTCACCCCTGGCAGTGAGGAGTGGGCGCTTGCTATTGACCAGGCGTTGGCAGAATGTGCACTGATGGTTGTGGTCGTCTCTCGTGCGGCATTAGAAACCCCTTATATCAAGAGTAGTATTAACCGTTTTCTCAATCGAGCAAAACCAGTTATACTACTAATGTATGAAAGAGTTGAGCGATTGCCGATTAGCTTTAAGGAACTGCCTAAGATTCGTTACAATCCCAACGACCCGCAGTTAGCGGTGCAGCGCCTAATAGCAGCTATTAAGCGAGGGCACGTTTAAAGGAAGTTCACAAAAATCTTAATACTTCTTTCGGCGTGAAGGCGTTACAATAAAAATGTCGTGGGGGAAATTGACTGCATGAGGAAATAGCCGATGAGTGGCGAGAACTTCGAAGCCCTTTACCGTATCGCCCGTACCCTGCACGAGCAAGGTCTGGATATTCATAAAACCTTGCGCACTGCCATTAGCCAAACCGCGCAAGCCCTCCAGGTTCAGCATGGTTGTCTTATCACATTCAAGGGTGATGGTCAAATTGATCACGCCTTTGTTTATGCTGCTGATGGCGATAATACCAGAGCGGATGTTTGGAATGTTTTACTAGACCATGGGCTGGTCGGCTATGTGCAATATGGCCGCCGCACGGTGATTATCCGCAACATTCAAACTGACCCCCGCTGGCCACAAAATTTAGACCCCAGCTTTGCCGCAGAGGGCGGCTCTGCTATTGGCGTGCCTCTGCTCAAAGGGCAATATGTGCTCGGCGTTTTGCTCCTGTTGCATAATGAAGTGGATTATTTTGGCGATGAAGGAAGCGCCTTTTTAGAAGAAGTAGCCGCGATTTTGGCGGCGGCGATTGGGAATGCTGTCGATTATCGCGATGCCCGCCGTAATGACCTGCCATACCAAACGCTATTTGATGACGCCATTAACCCCATCCTGCTCACCGATTTGCAGGGTTATATCATTGATGCTAACCGCAAGGCGTGCGATGTGCTGGGTTACGAGCGCTCTGAATTGTTGCGAATGCCTATCTCCCGCATTCATCGCCTCGATAAATCTACGGTGAATGTGCAGGGCAATGCGGCATTAGAGCAGGGCGAAGAGATGGCTTTCCGCACGATTGCCATCACCGCCACCGGGCAGGAAATCCCCATTTTGGTGCGCACCCGCCGCATCAAATTTGATGACCGCGATGTGTTGGAATGGGTGGAGCGTGATTTTACCGCCCAAATGGAGCTGGAGCAGTTGCGGCGCGACCTTTCGGCGATGGTATACCACGACTTGCGCGGTCCACTGCAAAACATTCGGGGCAGCTTATTCAAACTAGATGAGGTGCTCGCCAGCCACACCAACCGCCTTGTGCCTACGTTGTTGCAGTTGGCGCTGCGCAGTACGCGCCAGCTTCAGCGCATGGTGGATAGTTTGCTAGATATTCAACGCCTGGAAGATGGGCATAACATCCTCAAACCTGAAGAGACGGAACTACGCGCTTTGCTGGGCGAAGCTATTCAACTAGTTTCCCCCATTTATCACGAGGCAGGGCAAGAAATAGTCCCCCACTTTGCTTATGACCTGCCGGGATATATCAAAGTTGATAGCGATATTTTGCTTCGTGTCATCCTCAACTTGCTGGAGAACGCCAGCAAATATACCCCCACCAATAGTAAAGTCTGGTTGAAGGCCATGATGCAAGATGGCGAACTGCTCATCAGCGTGCGTGATAGCGGCCCCGGCATCCCCGCCGATATGCTTGACCGTGTGTTTGATAAGTTCAGCCGTGTGAAGCATCGGGGCGGGCCAAAAGGCGTTGGGCTGGGGCTGGCATTTTGCCGCTTGGCCGTCGAGGCGCATGGTGGCCAAATTTGGGTGGAGAGCCAGGAAGGGCAGGGTGCAGAGTTTATCTTCACGTTGCCGCCGTCCTGCATTGTGAAATCGCCACCGAAAAGCAACACTTCAGACATGGCTTCTGTCTCATAAACCAAATCTTAACTGTCGGGGTGACATTCGTCCTTACCCACTAGTGATATTCCTCACTACGGTTTATTTGTTAAATATGGAACAATAGACGTAGGTTAATCAACAATGATGACCTCCCACTAGTAAGGTGGATGCCGGGAAATGGTACGGTGCGTGGGTCACCGGAACCCAACGCCGGTGGAGAGGACAGTTCTCCCCGAACGCCTCGTAGAAGCCGGAAGCGCTTGATGATAGCGGCGACATCAAGCGCAACCCACGATAGCTTGTTAAAAGTGTTTTATTACTTAGGTTTTGTGTTTACTACAGCGCACCGCAAAGCGCGTCTGGCGGATGTGCTAAAAATAGTACCCTCTTTATCTTAAACTCCGCCCTGCCCCGCGGCGGAGTTTGTCTTTTTTATATCCCATACACAGAAAACAGCCCCGCAAAAGTGTGAACTAAGCCTCGTCTAAACTTTCTGTTCCCGATTGCCGAAAAGCCCTTTTTTCCCCTATGCTTAATCTATATCAGGGAATAGGGAAGGCCATGACCACTAAACGCGACGCTATTCGTCAGGTGCTCATTTTCACATTGGTTTTGAACTTGCTGGTTGCCGTTGTAAAAATTGCGCTCGGCCTCATAAGTGGCGCGCTGGCCATTGCAGCCGATGGCTTGCACTCGCTCATTGATAGTAGCGGGAATGTGGTTGGCTTGATTGCTAACCATATCGCTTGGCGGCCAGCAGATGATGACCACCCTTATGGCCATCGCCGTTTTGAAGCGCTGGCGACGCTCATTATTGGCGCGTTGTTGCTCTTCACCGCAGTGGAGATTATTCAGGGCGCCATTGAGCATCTAACAACAGGCGCTAGCCCAACAATTACGCCGCTGATGTTTGCGGTTATGGTGGCCACGCTGGTCATCAATATCGCTGTCAATCGCTACCAAGTTCGGCAGGGTAAGCGGTTGCAATCCGCCATTTTGCTGGCAGATGCCGCCCACACGGGCGCTGATATTGCCGTAACGCTCTCGGTGTTGGTCAGTATGGCGCTGGTTGCTATGGGCTGGTTGTGGGCAGATGTGGTGATGGCGCTGGCGGTAGTGGTATTTATCTTGCGGGCGGCGTGGGAAATTCTTCGCCAAACGGCGCGCATTTTGGTGGATACTGCCCCCTATACCCCCGATGAATTACGCGATATGGTCGCCCATGTTGAGGGCGTAGAGCATGTTGTGCGCGCCCGCAGCCGTGGCCCCCGCGATGCGGCGCATATTGATATTGATATACAAGTTTCGCCCCGCATGACCGTTGTCGATGCCGCCAATGTGGCCGATGCTATTCGCGATAGCCTCCATAGCCAGCTTGATGGCGTTGATGAAATTGAGGTGCATTTCACCCCGTCATGCTGTAAAGAGGCGCATACCCCACCCAACGAGCCAGAGATTAGGCACGAAAAAGAGAGCGCTTAAAGGGCTTTCCCCGCTATTTTCGTTTGTCGATTTTCCTAAAAAGGCGTATCGCGGTATACTGTGTTGCGGCAAGTGTGTCGGACTGAGAGATACGAAGATGACCGAGACCGACTACGAAATACGAGCATTGACACCACAGGACCGCGCTTGGGTGGCTTCATGGCTGGATAAGCATTGGGGTTCAACCGCTATAGTCACACGCGGGCAATCTTACTATGCCCATTTGTTGCCGGGCTTCGTCGCAGAGAAAGATGGCGAGCATATTGGCTTGGTGACTTACCGCATTGATGGGCCATCATGCGAGTTGATGACGCTAGACAGCTTGCAACCAGGGCAGGGCATTGGCTCGGCACTGATTGAGGCGGTGAAAGAGGCGGCAAAAGAGGCCGGCTGTAAACGCTTGTGGCTCATCACCACCAACGATAATCTTGAAGCGCTGCGATTTTACCAAAAGCGGGGCTTTGAGCTGGTTGCCGTTCATCGCAATGCAATCGCCGAGGCGCGCCGCCTTAAGCCGCAAATCCCACTTGTGGGCAAAGAAGGCATCCCCATTCGCGATGAAATTGAGCTAGAAGTTAAGCTTTAGGCGGTAGGTGTTGAAAATTAAGGGCAGCCTATGTTGCCCGTGAATAAAAAAGCAGGGGCTATATATACCCCTGCGACCCGAGAAAGGATTGCGTTACTATTTTTGCAATCCTTAACAGTATTATAATCGTTAATCGTTAAACTAAAAAGGGCATAGGGAGATAGCACAAAAGCGCCCGTGTTGGGCGCTTGTTGTGTGGTGTATTTGGTTAGGCGG
>DAOTWU010000243.1:0-10078 GCA_034435735.1 Anaerolineae bacterium
CATCGTGGCGTGTTATTTTTAGACGAACTCACAGAATTTGGGCAATCAACACTAGAAGTCTTACGCCAACCAATAGAAGACAAGATTGTTACCATTAGCCGCGCTAAAGGAACGGTAACGTTTCCAGCCAACTTCTTATTAGTCGCAGCCATGAACCCCTGCCCATGCGGTTATTATGGCGACAATATTCGCCAATGCACCTGCACACCCAATCAAATCACCCGCTACCAAAGCCGCATTTCAGGCCCCCTCATTGACCGCATCGATATTCATATAGAAGTTCCCAGGGTAGATTATGACAAGCTCATGGATAATCATCGGGGAGAATCTTCTGCCGCCATTCAAGAGCGTGTAGAAGCCGCACGGGAGAGGCAATATAAGCGTTTCCGAGATAGGCCAGGATTATTCGCAAATGGCGATATGAATGCAGGGGATATACAAACATTTTGCAAGCTAACTCCTGAAGCTGAAGATTTACTGAATGTCTCGGTACGGCGTATGCAACTGAGTGCGCGCGCTTACCATCGAGTATTGAAACTAGGGCGCACTATAGCCGATTTAGATGGGCAAAATTTGGTCGATGTTGCGCACGTTGCAGAGGCTTTGCAGTATCGGCCTAAAGAAGTTTAACGTTTAACCCGATGTCAATAAGCTAAATTGACCAATTTTCTCAAAGAATTTTGGTGAATTTCTTGACGGATTTTTAAGAACACGTTAGAATTTCATCAAATCTGGGAGCGCTCCCAGAAATTGCAAAAAGAAGCTGACCATAGGGTCGCCGAAAACCTGCCAGAGTTATTAACTTAATTGAGTGTGTTTTTGACTGATGAATCTTGAAGACATAGCCAAAAAAGCAGGAGTATCGCGCTCAACGGTATCGCGCGTTATCAACGGCGAACCTTATGTCAGCGAGAAAACACGAAAAAAAGTTCTAGAAGTTATCGAAGAGGTGGGTTTTAGCCCAAACCCAGCCGCGCGGATGCTGGTCACACAGCGCACACATGTCATCGGTGTAGTGATGCCGCATCCAGTTCAAGATTTATTCGCATCTGATAATCCTTATTATCACGCAACATTGTTACAAGGCATATCAGATGTAGTGAGAGACCGGGGTTATGCCATGTTACTATGGCTAAGCCATCCTGAAGAAGAAACTCAAGTGTTTTATCGACGCATCCTGAGTAATCGTCTGATGGATGGTCTCTTGATCATCGCCACATTAACCACCGAGCGCGGCCTGATTGAGGGTTTAATTGAGAGCAAAACTCCATTTGTTTTGGCCTCTCGCCCCATTGAGCATGAAGACAAAATCAGTTATGTCACGATGGACAATGTTTGGGCGGCACAACATGCGGTGCAACACCTCATCAATCTAGGTCACCGCCATATCGCCACAATTACAGGGGATATGGATAATGTGGATGCTCAAGACCGTTTCCTTGGTTATCAAAACGCATTGCGCGGGGCTGGCATCCCAATAGATGAAAATCTCATTGCTTATGGCATGTTCAATAGCCAACATGGCTATAACGGTATGAAACAAATCCTCCATCGTGGCGAAAAAATAGATGCAGTTTTTGCACATAGCGATATTATCGCCATTGGCGCATTACGCGCACTTCATGAAGCGGGATTACAAGTTCCCGATGATGTTGCGGTTGTGGGTTTTGACGACATTCCTGCAGCACAACAAACTACCCCACCCTTAACCACTGTGCGCCACCCTATTTTACAGAAGGGCGCACAAGCAACATCATTGTTACTTGATTTAGTAGAGGGATATGTCGAACGACCAACGCAAGTTTTGCTGCAAACACAACTGGTCATTCGACAATCCTGTGGCTCATCGTTAGGTTAGATTAAGGAGGTGAGAGCTAAGAAGAGTGCATTAAAGAGCAGTACCCCATCTTCATCGTTAATACATTATCTATCGCAAGCAAGTAGAGACCCGAGAAAGGATTGCGACAGATGCTTAAAAAGTATATGCGCATTGCACTAGTAAGTTTATTGCTTGTTGTCGCTTTGGGAGCGCTCCCAGCTTTTGCCCAAGACGAACCTGTCACCATTACATGGTTTGTTGGTATCGGTACTGGTGGCGCGCCGGAACAGCGCGAAATGCAGGAAGCAGTTGTACAACGCTTCAACGAAAGCCATGATGACATTCAAATCAACTTAGTTATTGTTGAAAATAATGTCGCTGTAGAGACACTCGGTACGCTTATCGCCACCGGCGAAGCACCGGATATCGTTGGCCCCGCTGGTTTCGCTGGCGCTTGGGCGTTTGCTGGCAGCTGGTTGCCGCTCGATGACCTCATCGAAGAAACTGGCTATGACCTGAGCCAATTCCCCGAGTCTGCAGTTGAGATTCACCGTACTAGCGAAGGCCTGCTTGGTCTGCCTTTGGCCAACTTCCCGGCCTTCCTGTACTACCGCCCTGGCCTGTTTGATGAGGCTGGCTTGGAATATCCGCCGGCTCACTATGGTGACCCCTACATCCTCGATGGTGAAGAGGTTGAATGGGATGTTTACACGCTCCGCGAAGTTGGCATGCGCCTGACAGTTGATGCCAACGGCTTCGACGCTACAGAAGAAGAATTCGATCCCGAAAACATCATTCAGTGGGGCTTTGCTAACCAATGGGCTGGCCCGATGCGCCAGAACTACACCCTCTTCGGCGCGGCCAGCGTGTACGAAGACAACGGTGATGGCACTTACACCGCCGTGTTCCCCGAAAACTGGCGTGAAGGCGTGCAATGGTTCTACAACGGTATTTGGGAAGATCACTTCATCCCGAACGCTGCTCAGGTTGGTAGCGACCTGTTAGGCGCTGGCAATGCCTTCTCCTCCGGCAATCTGGCTATGGCACAGTCACACCTGTGGTACACCTGCTGCCTCGCCGACAGCGAATGGGACGCCGCGGCGTTACCGTCCTACAACGGTCAAGTTACCGCCCGTATCCATGCTGACACCTTCCGTATCATGAACACCACCGAGCACCCGCTTGAGGCCTTTGAAGTTTTGACCTACCTAACCGGTGAAGCTTCACTCGACCTGCTGTCGGTTTACGGTGGTATGCCCGCCCGCCCGGATGACCAGAGTGCATTTATTGCCACACTGGACGAGAAATATCCACAGGGCGTGAACTGGGATGTGGTCATCGAAAGCCTGGCCTTCACCGATGTTCCGCATCACGAAGAATGGCTGCCGAACAACAATAAAGCGAATGACCGTCTGGACGCCTTCCAATCCTTACTGGAAAGCACCCCCGGTCTGGATCTGGATGCCGAAATTGAAACACTGGTCTCCGATCTGCAAGCCATTTTCGATGAATACAGCGCTGGTCAAAGCGGCGAATAAGACGCCTTAATTGACCTAACAACTCGATGGGGGCAAAGTTTTGCCCCCATCTTTGCACAAGTAAAGTGAGTGCCGGAGAGTAAAATGACAACCGCACAGGACACCTCAGCATCGGTGGCCGACACGGCACCAATCGCCACTAGTAAAAAACGTCGGTCTACTTCACAGTTAGAAAAAATGCAACGTCGCTGGGGCTGGATTTTTATATCGCCCTGGATTATCGGCTTCCTTGCATTCACCCTCATTCCGATGGTTGCGTCGTTTATCTTCTCATTTTTGAAGTTCACTATTAACCATCCGGAAGATATTCGCTTTATCGGGTTACAGAATTACCAGAACCTTTTATCAGACCCGCTCGTAGGCGTGTCGCTGGGCGTCACCTTCAAGTTCGCGCTACTATCACTCCCATTAGCCATCATTTTACCTGTGGCACTAGCGGCGCTGTTAAACAATAAATATCTGCGGGGGAAGCGGTTTTTCCGTACATTGTTCTATATGCCTTATATTGTACCTGTTGTTTCCGCTGTCTATGTTTGGAGCGGTGTGCTCAATACAGAAACAGGCTGGTTAAACCGTTTTCTAGAACTGTTTGGTATTCAAGGGCCTGATTGGCTCAATAGTGTTGTGTGGATTTATCCCGCATTGGTCATCATTGGCCTGTGGGGGTTAGGTAATTCTTACCTCATTACATTGGCATCCATGCAAGGCGTGCCAACAGAGCTCTACGAAGCAGCAACTGTAGATGGCGCCAACATGTGGCAACGTTTTCGCAAAATCACCCTGCCCATGATTTCCCCGGTCATCTTCTATAACCTAATCTTGGCAGTTATCGGTTTGTTACGTTACTTCGAAATTCCGTTCATCTTGAAGGAAGGGACTGGCCAACCTGGCAATGCAACGATGTTCTATAACATTCATTTCTATAAGACATCGTTTGTTTTCCTTGATATGGGTTATGGCTCAACCTTGGCCTGGTTGCTCTTCGTTATCACGATGATTTTCACCGTCTTGCTGTTCTATACAGCGCGCTACTGGGTATATTATGCGAGTGGGGATGCATTCTAATGGCTGCTATAGCAAATAAATCGTCCAACGTCGCCACTGCTCCATTCTTTGCGCGACAACTCCAAAGATTCGGGGCAGCATCGCTTGTCACGTTATTCGCTACAATTCTCCTGGCTGCCTATCTATCGCCATTCGCTTACATGGCGGTGACATCTATCAAAGATAAAGACCAGATTGTAGCGAGTGCTACAGGTTCTATCCTGCCATTTGAGCCGGTGTACTATGAATATGAAGGCAAGCAAGTTGAGTTACTCAAAGTGCCAATGGAAGATGGCACAGTTAAAGAGCTTGCTATCATAGATAAAGGTCGACGGGCCAGCACATTTGTTGACCCCAACGACCCCAACCTCACACCAATTGAGTTGGAAATACGCTGGCGCACATTAGAGCCGGTGACGCGCTTTGCTCCCAAATTAGGCAACTTTGAGGAAGCATGGAATCTGGCCAACTTCCCACGCCTTATCACCAATACCATTATCATTGCCGTGACAGGGCTAATTGGAACAATCATTTCGTCGGTTTGCGTGGCATATGCGTTTGCTCGCTTCCCCATTCCAGGAAAGCGCATTCTATTTTTGCTACTCATTTCAACCATCGTGTTGCCGCGTCAAGTCATGCTTGTACCAACCTATGCGTTCTTTAATGCTATTGGCTGGACGGGCACATGGTTACCGTTGATTGTGCCGCACTTCTTCTCCAATGCCTACAATGTTTTCTTACTGCGGCAATACTTCCTGCAGCTACCTAAAGAGTTAGACGAAGCAGCAATGATTGATGGCGCCGGGCCGTTCCGCATTCTAGTCTCCGTCATCGTGCCACAATCATGGCCTGTCATTATTGCTGTTGCCCTATTCCACCTTGTATTCGCATGGAATGACTATTTCGAGCCGCTTATCTACACACTTGGTAAACCTGAAATTCAGCCAATTGCCGTAGGTATTCAAGTGTTCAACTTCAAATACGACCAACAACCCCACCTCATTCAAGCAACTGCTTTGATGGGTATGGTTGTACCAGTTGCATTGTTCTTCCTGGCTCAACGCTTCTTCATGCGCGGCGTTGTTATCACTGGTGTGGAAAAATAACGTGAGTGAGCAACCGTTTATCTTAGGTGTCAATTATTGGCCACGCCGCAAGGCAATGTACTGGTGGCCAAACTTTGACGAAGGCGAAGTTCGAGAAGAGTTCGGCATTATCGCTGATATTGGCATGAAAATTGTTCGCATCTTCTTGCTATGGGATGATTTTCAACCAACGCCGGATAGCGTTGATGCCGACGCGCTCAATAACTTAGAGAAAGTGGCTAATGCTGCAGCGGACTTAGGGCTGGGGCTAGATGTAACCTTCTTTACCGGCCATATGAGCGGGCCAAACTGGTCTCCTCGCTGGTTATTGGATAAAGAGGTTCAACCACCCTCCCCCCACTTACGGCAGCTTGTTAGCCAGGGCAAAGTTATTGAAAGCAGTTATCGTAACCCGTATAGCGATGAAACTGCTTTGGCGGCAGAACGTTTACTGTTGAAAACAGTGGTCAACCGTCTAAAGGGGCATCCTGGTATATGGATGTGGAATCTGGGTAATGAACCAGACTTATTCGCATGGCCGCCAAGCGCCGCGGCGGGTAAAGCTTGGGTTCAAGAAATGGTGCAGCTCATTAAAGAAGCTGACCCAGAACACCCAGTAACTTGCGGGTTACACGTCGCAAGTTTGCTTGAGAATAACGGTTTGCGTATTCACGACATCTATGGACAAACTGACGTAGCCGTTATGCACGGCTATCCAATGTATTCGCATGTGGCACGGCATCCACTAGACCCTGATTTTGTGCCGTTCATGTGTGCATTGACCAGCGCTTTATGTGGTAAGCCAACTCTTATGGAAGAATGGGGTGGCTGTACAGCACCACAGGGGGAAGCATCGACTGTTTGGGAGTGGACAGCATATGGTCAACCACGCACACAATTTATGGCATCTGAAGAAGATTTAGCGGACTATGTGGAAGCCGTGCTACCAAAACTTGTGGAAGTAGGGGCCACAGGGGCTATGCTCTGGTGCTATGCAGATTACGCGCCAGAGTTATGGAACAGACCACCATGTGAAGAAACAGGGGCAAAACATGAGCGGCACTTTGGTTTAGTACGGCCAGATGGTTCGCTCAAACCACATGCAGAAGTGATTAAGCGCTTTGCCAGCACAAATCCAACGGTAAAGCCGGCACAGCGCACAGTAACACTAGACATCACACCAGATGATTACTACCAATCACCTGCAACCCATTTTGAGCGTTTATATAACGCTTATATCGCACAATACGAGGGGGCATAATGCGACGTTATATCTCTCTCATTTTGGGACTGCTATTACTGACCATCGCAAGCGCAACAGGTATTACAGCGCAAGATGCAGATGGCACATTAACTATTCAGGCAGATGAAGTAATTGCCGAAATCAGCCCTTATGTGCTTGGGGCTAATTATGGGCCATTGAGCGCAATTCCAGTAGACCTCATTGAGGCGGCACAAAATTCTGGTATCACCTTCTTGCGCTACCCTGGCGGGCGTTGGGGCGATTTGAACGATATACAGCCCTTCCAGATTGATATGTATATCCGTATCGCCAAATTAATTGGTGCAGAGCCAAGTATTCATGTACGGCTAGAAAATGGCACACCAGAAGCCGCTGCCGAGTTGGTGCGATATACCAACATCGAAAAGGATTACAACATTCAATATTGGTATATCGGCAATGAACCAAATCTCTTTGATGATTACACCACCGAAGACTTGAACGTCCAATGGCGCGCCATTGCTGAGGCTATGTTAGAAGTAGACCCAGATATTACGCTGATTGGGCCAGATGTTTCCCAGTGGAATGGCACGCCAGAAGTTAACCCACAAGACCCAGAAGGGCGCGATTGGCTACGGGAGTTCTTGCGAGCGAACGGCGATCTTGTCGACGTGGTATCGGTACACCGTTACCCCTTCCCCCGTAGTATGGCCAACCCTGAAGTAACTATTGAGGATTTACGCGCTAATCTGGCGGAATGGGATAACATCATCCCTAATTTAAGGCAAGTTGTTCTGGAAGAAACCGGACGGGAGTTACCTGTTGCGGTTACCGAAGCAAACTCGCATTGGAGTAAGGCAATTGGCGGCGAAGCGACGCCAGACTCACATTATAACGCTATTTGGTGGGCAGATGCGCTAGGGCGTATGCTACGCCACGAACCATTTATCGTGGCTTACTTTGATTTACAAAGCAGTGACGGACGGGGCACATGGGGATTAATGGCCACTTACAATGTGCGCCCTACGTATTATGTCTACCAGTTTTACCAGCGTTTCGGACAGCATATGGTTGAAGCGCAATCCGACCTTGAGGATGTAAATGTCTATGCTGCCCAGCGTGAAGATGGTGCATTAACTGTAATCGCCATTAATCTGGGCGATGAAGCACGAACAGTTAGCATCAACATTGAGGGGACTAGTGTGAACGCCTTGGATGAGCGTTGGCTATTTGACCTTGAGCATCCAGAAGCAACACGCATTGACGCGGAAGACATTCTGAATGGCGAGGCCGCGTTATTGCCGCCACAGTCCATATCAATGTTTGTGTTTGGGGCTGAATAAATGCTGAAAAACCGTTCCATTGCCACAATTATCACCATCTGGCTGGGATGGTTTTTAGTATTATATGCTTTTCAAGGCTTTGTATCTCAAAGGATGCAACCGCAACGTCCAGACTATGCATTGAGTTGGACACCGCATGAAACGGGGCGCAATAGCCAAAACGATAAACCCTATTTGCTAGACCCGTTTCTAAATGCGCAAGTGGCGTGGGATTCGGAATACTATATTTCCATCAGTATCAATGGATATGATGATCCTGATGGGCGAGTGATTTATACACCTAGTGGGAAAATTGCGCTCAACTATGCGTTTTTCCCACTTTATGGGCTAGCAATTCGCATATTGTCAGCACCACTTAGCATTTTCGGTTTAACTACGATAGCAACGGCAACATTAGCCGGCGTTATCATTTCGCTAGTTGGGACACTGGGGGGCATGATAGCGTTATACGATATCGTGCGTGAAAAATCGGGAGAAGATAGCGGCATTCAAGCAGCATTTTACATGCTAATTTTTCCGACGAGTTTCTTTTTGGCGATGGTTTATACCGAAGGGCTGTTCGTGGGGCTGGCTTTTGGCAGCCTGGCATTTATGCGCAGAAAACAGTTCCTCTTTGCTGCTGTGTTGGCTGCATTAGCCACATGGACGCGGGCTGCAGGCGCGTTGCTAGCCCTGCCCTTATTTTTGACATGGGCGGAAGACATTGATTGGCGCACTGTTGTTAAACAACGCCAATTGCCTCCAATACACAAACTCATTCAAGTGTTGTGGGTACTAGCCCCATTGATAGCTTATGGGGTCTGGTATTTAACTTTAGGTGAGAAATTCACTATTGTAGAAGAGAATTTCTTTGGGCGCGGATTTCTCGCTATAGAACAATCATTTCAACAATGGAGCAGTGCATGGCAGGCCTTGTTAAACGGGGAAATCCAACAACAAGCAGCCTACTATCTCATTGAATTCAGCCTGATAGCGTTTGCGTTTCTGGCCAGCATTTTTACCTTACGCCGCTATCCGAAAGAGACAATCTTTGGATTATCGGTGTTGGTACTCTCTTTCACCAGTGGCAGCGCGCAAAGTATGGCTCGTTATGTCATCACCATACCAGCTATTTATCTAGTGCTCGCCCAGTTGGGGCGCTATCAAGCATTTGACCGTATATGGACCTTTGGAAGCGGATTGCTACAAGGTTTACTGGTTACATTATTTACGTTCGATATGTGGGTAGCCTGAAGGATATGTTATGAGTTTTCCAAAAGATTTTCTATGGGGCGCGGCAACAGCTAGTTATCAAATTGAGGGTTCAAAGCTAGAAGAAGGGCGCGGGGAATGCATATGGTATCGTTACTCGCATACGCCTGGCAATGTCCTCAACGGTGATACTGGTGACGTGGCCTGCGACCATCTACATCGCTATAAAGAAGATGTCGCGCTAATGAAGGAAATTGGCCTGCGTGCATATCGCTTCTCCGTTGCGTGGGCGCGCGTTTTGCCACAGGGCACAGGCGCAATCAACCAACAAGGCCTAGATTTTTATGATCGTTTAGTTGATGAGCTGCTTCAGGCTGGCATCAAACCAGCCACAACCATTTATCACTGGGATTTACCACAAGCCTTACAAGATAAAGGTGGTTGGGAAACAGCACAAATCGTTGATTGGTTCTGTGAATATACAGACCTGATTACCCGTAAATTGGGTGACCGTGTCAAGCAGTGGATTACATTAAACGAGCCTTGGGTTGTGGCATTTGTCGGGAATTTCTGGGGACGTCATGCACCAGGTAAGCAGGATTTAAGCATTGCCTATAAAGTCGCCCATAACGAAATGCTCGCACACGGCGCGGCAGTGCCGATTATCCGCCAAAATGTGCCTGATGCTGAAGTAGGTATCACTATTGACCTCACCCTTGCCCATCCGGCCTCAGATGACGAACGCGACATCATGGCCGCCCAACGGCAAGATGGATTTAAGAACCGCTGGTTCTTAGATGCGATTTTCAAAGGCACATACCCACAAGATATTGTGG
>DAOTWU010000244.1:0-4475 GCA_034435735.1 Anaerolineae bacterium
CATTGTAGATGTCGATTGGCGACCATAGTTTTGCATTTTGAATAAAACATTAAACATTAATTTGACAATTTCTGATATTTCCTACAAACTAAATATAGCCAAATCACTGGCCATCTTGAGTTTTGGGGGATTTAAAATGATTAAACAAAGTGATATAGAGGGACGGCTTCGTTTATTCCGTTATGGGATTGTGGTCGTCGTCGTTGTTACATTTCTCGTCAGTTTCATTACCCCCATCGTAGCCCTCAATGCGGCGTTAGGTAGTGCAGCACCGCCTGCAACGCAACATCTTGGAACTGCCATTATTTTCACTGTCGTGGCTGCTATTGTTGGCGCAGCGGCGTATTTCGCATACAGCGCAATTTTACAGCGTAGTATGCAAAACCAAAGCGCTGAGCAACAAAGCGGCGAAGATTAAATAAAACGGTTTTTCGCTAATTTTTCAGGGTAGGCTAAAAGGTCTACCCTTAATTTTCGCCCCATAATGAACCCTTGTGAACCATTAACCCTTGAAAATCTGCTTAAATACGCTATGATGAGGATAGCAGCATTAACAATACTCTTGTGCTGTAATGGTATAATAACCATAGAGAGGCGGTCTTCATTCACCCATTTTTAGCTGAAAAGCCGAAGTTTTTCGGGTGGTAACGGGTAAAATATCCGGTTGGCGACTGTTAAAATTGTGTGATGTGTATGGTCAAAATGCGTCGATTAGGCCTAAAACGGGTTATACTAGTAAAGGGTCTGACGCCGTTGTCAGAAGTTTAGCCTCAATGTTAAAATCACCAGCAGGCGCTACAATTAGCCAGCCCTGAAGTGATATAGCTTATTTGAGAAGATACCATGAGCGCGCAAGAGACAGATACCCGTACTATCACATTGGTTGACCTTCCTTTAGTGGCTCGCCTAAGCGGGCAGGGTACTGTATTGGATAGTGAACGGGGATTGACGGGGGATGCACGTGGCCCCCACAGTGTGTTGCTCTCTAGTTTGCTATTTCGCAGCAACAACATTCATACCATTGTTGCGCGCTCGGATAAACAACAGGTTGTTGGACAGTTCCGTGTTCCGCCAGATGACCCCAACGCGCATATTATCTATATTGCGCCGCGTTTAGAGGGTGATGTAGATAATACAGTATGGCTCCATATTTTGGACGCCATGGCGAAGGAAGCCGGCAAACATCGGGCGCAAGCGCTGGTCGCGGAAGTTGAAGAGACTAGCCAGCTTTTTGAGACTATGCGGAATGCGGGCTTTGCCGTTTACATGCGGCAACAAATCTGGCGACGGCATCCTGATGCACCAAGGCCGCCCTATGAAAAAGTGGTGCTACATGAAGTTGAGGATTTATATAGCCCTGGATTATGGGCGTTGTTCGGGGCGATAACACCAAGTATGGTGCAGCAAATAGCGGCGCCCCCCAGTGACATGGCTTTGCTGGCTTATTATAAGAACCAGCAGGTAGAAGGCTTCATTGCTTTATCAGAAGGCAAACAGGGTATCTATATGATTCCCTACTTGCACCAAGATTTATATTATGAAGCCACTGATATTATCGAGAGTGCAATCGACTATGCAGAACGTGCGGCAAAAGTGCCCGTATATGTCTGCATTCGTCGCTATCAAAATTGGCTGGAGCCCATTCTGCACGATAGCCACTTCCGCCTATGGATACAGCAGGCGGTTATGGTTAAGCACATTGCAGCGGGGGTGCGGCAAGCGCGATTTTCGCCAGTGCGGACAGAAAAGCGTGAGGCCGTACCCGCCCCTGTAGGGCCGCCCGGCCATCTATGCCAATGCGAAGATGATTTGAGGAGTGAAAATTCCTAACTTATGGAGCGACGTATCACTGACGACATCGACCAGCTGCGGGCTGTGTTGCCAGCGCATATCAATCGTGCATTGGATGTCTATGGTAACACAGACGATTTGCTGGAAGTAGTTCTAGACCTAGGACGCGTACCAACCGCCCGCTATATTGACCGCGAAGCAGTCCTCGCTGAGGAAGAAGTTACCCGCGAAGAATTGAATGCCATCATTGAAAATATTGGCGATTTCGATGCGGATAATCGCGCCGGCATCGAGCGAACGCTGCATCGCATTTCGGCAATACGTAACCGCCGCGGTGAAGTTGTCGGTTTGACTTGCCGCGTTGGGCGCGCGGTTTACGGTACGATTGACATCATTCAAGACCTCATTGCCAGTGGCCAAAGCATTCTCATGTTGGGGCCGCCCGGCGTTGGAAAAACGACAATGCTCCGTGAAGCTGCGCGTGTACTCGCAGAGCAGAAGCGTGTGGTTATTGTCGATACATCCAATGAAATTGGTGGCGATGGCGATGTTCCCCACCCCGCTATTGGGCGCGCACGCCGTATGCAGGTATCGCATCCAGAGCGGCAACATGAGGTCATGATTGAAGCCGTTGAGAATCACAACCCCGAAGTGATTGTGATTGACGAAATTGGCCGCGAGTTAGAAGCGTTGGCTGCCAGAACTATCGCCGAACGCGGTGTACAGCTTATCGGCACGGCACATGGTAATGCGTTGAGCAATTTGCTCTTGAACCCGACATTATCGGACCTTGTCGGCGGCATTGAATCGGTGACACTGTCGGATGAAGAGGCGCGGCGGCGTGGCACGCAGAAAACGGTGCTAGAGCGCCGTTCACCGCCAACGTTCGAAGTGCTCATTGAAATTCAAACGCGCGATCGTCTCGCTGTTCATGCAGATGTAGCAGCGGCAGTTGATGGCCTGTTGCGCGGGCGTCCGCTGCCAGTAGAAATCCGTGCCCGTGACCAACACGGGGAAATACACATCGAGACTATGCAGCCTGAGACCGATATTCGCGTGAGCAATGACCGCAATAGCCCCAGAAATAAAAACGCGCCCCGCAATGGCAACGGTTACCGTTCCAACCAAGGGGAGCAGGATAGCGGCGGCCATTTATCGCCATTACAGCCTGTCAACATGTATGTCTATGGGGTAGCACGTAACCGCCTCATGCAAGCAGCGCGGCGCTTGCGGTTGCCGTTGAATGTTGTGGATGATTTCG
This sequence comes from Anaerolineae bacterium, assembly GCA_034435735.1. Classification (GTDB taxonomy): domain Bacteria; phylum Chloroflexota; class Anaerolineae; order Aggregatilineales; family Phototrophicaceae; genus S146-30. Next base: position 3,053 of record DAOTWU010000244.1, read on the forward strand.
AGGCGGCTGATGCGCTGGTCACAATGAAGAATTACTATCGCCGCCGCCCGCGCCTGATTACAGATGCCGAGCGGCAAGGGTTGCCAATTTATGTATTGCGCACCAACAGCGTATCGCAGATTGAAAGCTTCCTCATTGACCTCTTCAAGCTGGAGGTCGTCGCCGATGACCCTTTTGGAGAAGCCATCCGTGAGGCAGAGCAGGCGATTATGAGGATACGGGCAGGCGCTATATATATCGACCTCAGCCCACAAGCCTCGAAAATACGGCGGCGGCAGCATGAACTAGCGCGGAAAGCACAGCTCATCAGCCAAAGCTATGGCGAAGAGCCAAATCGCTTTGTTCGGATTTCTCGCCATAAAATGGCTTGACAACCTCTCGGATGGCACCATACTAGAAGAAACCGTAAGGGCGCAACCACTGCGCCCTTCATCACGTCAGGGGAAAGTTTATGTTCATCAGCTTTGAAGGTGTTGATGGCAGCGGCAAAACTAGCCAAATCCAATACGCCGCCGCTGCTCTACGGGCGGAAGGCTATGATGTACTATTAACCCGTGAACCCGGCGGAACGCCCGTCGGCGATGAAATTCGCACCGTGCTTTTTGATAGCAAAAACAGTCAAGACATTCACCCACGCACCGAGCTATTACTCTTCTGTGCGTCGCGGGCACAACTGGTTGCAGAGGTCATTCGCCCACATCTGGCGAAAGGCGGCATTGTTATCAGCGACCGCTTCGCCGATTCCACGATTGTTTATCAAGGATATGGGCGGGGGTTAGAGCTGGATGCCTTGCGTCATATCATTGACTTTGCCACTGGCGGGCTATGGCCAGATTTAACCATTTTCCTCGATATTACCCCAGAAGAAGCGCTTGATCGGCGGCGGAAGGCGTCGCTATTTGGCGATGAGTTCAACCGTTTAGACGATATGGCACTTGATTTTCACCGCCGTGTTTACCAGGGTTATGAAGCGCTCATCGCTGCCGAGCCACAACGCTGGCATCGCATCAGTGCAACCGGCACACAAGAACAAGTAAAAGAGGCGGTGCTCAAGGTTTTACGTCATGCACTATCGGTGAAAAGAGCAACTCATGAGTAATCAAACGATAGAAATTACTTTTGAATTTCAGGTACAACAAGGCAGCAATGGCAGCGGCGGGGAACATGCCGATAGCCTAGAGCAGCATATGCTGTTTGAGCATACACGCGCATCGTTAGAACGCGATATACGGCGGAAGCTGGGACGTATCGTCTGTAGTGAGCACCACGAAGCCCCCAAAATCCATATCACCTGCACTTATGATGCCCTCAATGAGCAAATGGATGTTAACTGGAACATTGACACCTGTTGCAAACTCTTCTTCGTGCAAGTAGTGAAGACCCTTAACCAAGTCAATTAAAAAGAGCCGCTTCAATAGCGGCT
>DAOTWU010000245.1:0-6224 GCA_034435735.1 Anaerolineae bacterium
ACATAAATGCGATATAGTTCAATTTCAGTGGGGGCTATCTCGCGATAAGTTGGCCCAAAGTGACAGAAGGCGACAACCTGTTCATTATCCCGTGCGACTAAAAAATCTGACCCATCATTCTTCAACGAACGACGGAGATTTTCTGTTGAGTACGCACGTGCTAAAAATTCACCGATAAACTGGCCAGTGAAAATATCTTTATATGTTTCGTACCAACTGGCACGGGCGGTTTCTTGAATGCCGGGAATATCTGCTAATGTTGCGTCTCCAAAGCTAATTTCATTCATCCATATCCCTCCACCATTATCCACTCATTGCGCTGAGTGATAGGGTGAGTTTATCTTGTTGGCTGGTGATACCCGTAATACGGTATCGTGCGCTATCTATATCAATAACAGCTGTTTGCAAAATGCGGTTGATGTCGTTCTCTAATTCCAGTAATTGGCTGGCTATATCACCAGACGACACTGTATATAACCGCCCCTCACGATCAATCCCTATCAATTTTATACGGTTGTCGTCTTGAATTTGCACAACTAGGCCAGCACGCTGTTGTAAGCCTATATCTGGCAAAGCTATATCGGCATACACGACGCCACCACCATGCATCAAATCAATGGCGACATTTTGCAACGCAACGCTATTGCATACGGTTTGTTGTTCACACAGGTTCGCTAACTGCGATTCTGTGAATTCAGCAACAGCCCGCGCTCCATTTTCGCTTACACGTAAATTAAATCCCCCAGAAAATGAAATCACTGTTGCCTCAAAGCGAATAGAGAATGTTTGAGGGACATAGCGTTGTAAGTTTTCAGTTTGTGTGATGGCGGGTTGGGGTGTTGTAAATATATCTGCTGTGTTGCCACTGGGTACAAATCCCCCGATACGCAACAGAACATCTGGCAATATTGGCCATAGTAGCGCAACGCCAGCGATAATAATCCCAATTAATGCCCCGATAATAAGCCCATAACACCCACAGCCCCCGATTGTGCTGTGTGGGCGTCGGTGGTATCGTTGTATTTGCATTCTTAAACGTTAGCCATTGTTATTGATTAGACATTCTCAAAGTCAATTTTGCATTGTAATGGAATATGAGGAGATTGTGTGGTGTTAAAACATCGAATGGTGTTATTTATCATATTGAGTCTATGCAGTATTGCGTTTGCGCAAGATGACTTGGGTGGCTTAGGCGACCCTTATTTCCCCGATTTTGGTAATGATGGATATGACATTCAGCACTACACAATCGCTCTCAACGTCAATATGGAAGAGCAAACCCTCAACGGCTCGGTAACCATTGAAGCGTTTGCGTTGCAAGATTTAAGTGTTTTCCATCTCGATTTTCTTGGCATGTCTATCAAGCAAATTATGGTGAATGATGAGGTAGCGACTTTTGAGCGTGATGGTCGCGAGCTGATTATCACGCCTGAAGTCACATTGCCTGAAAACGAACCCTTTACCGTTCATGTGGTGTATAACGGTTCTCCGGGGAAGGGCGTTTCCTCTTCTGATTTACCATTTGGGCGCGGGTGGACATGGATAAACGATGGGGTATATGTTGCCAGTGAACCCGGCGGTTCGGCTGTTTGGTATCCTGTGAACGACCACCCTCTCGACAAAGCGACCTATACATTACAAGTCACTGTGCCACAAGACTACAGTGTGGCGGCTAATGGGTTGTTGCAAGATGTTATTGATGAAGGGGATGGGAATCACACATACCTCTGGGAAGCTATAAATCCCATCGCCAGTTATTTAGTCACGGTTAACATTGGCCATTTTGCGATGTTAGAGACCGTCTATGGCGATGGATTACCGCTCCGTTTTTTTGTGCCAGAACGCTTTGCTGATGAATTGCCAGCTTTAGCCGATATAACTAAAGATATGCTCTCGTTTTTTGAAAGCGTGTTTGGCCCCTATCCGCTTGAGGCTTATGGCATTGTTGTGGTGGATGCCACGCTGGATTTTGCATTGGAAACGCAAACGCTCTCCCTCTTTGGCCGCGATTTAATATCTGGTGACCAGTGGCTGGGAATTGGCGGGGCAGATATTGTTATGGCGCATGAGTTGGCGCACCAATGGTTTGGTAATAGCGTTAGTCCTGCTAGTTGGCGTGATATATGGCTCAATGAAGGTTTTGCCACTTTTGCTCAAATGCTATGGCTAGAACATACACAGGGAACGGATGAGATGAACGCTGTGTATGATAGCTGGTACAATAACATCAGCTATTTGCCAACTTCTCGCAATACCCCATTAGCAGACCCCGGTGAAAATAACTTATTCGGCATCAACGTTTATTTGCGGGGTGCGTTAGTTTTGGAAGCCTTGCGCCAAGAGCTAGGCGATGAGACGCTTTTCGCCATTTTGCAAACTTTCCATGAGACTAATCGCAATGGTAATGCTTCAATTGAAGATTTCATCACCATAGCTGAGGAAGTTAGCGGACAACCCCTAGATGATTTCTTCACGCGCTGGCTTTATGAGCCTGATTTGCCACCCTCGCCGCTATCTGATTAGCAAGCATTAGGCCAGCACTCAGCTATTGCTTAGTTTTTTGTGTCATAGTCAATATGGTTGCTGGTTGTGGCGGCCATATTGACGACATCTAAGGAGTTTTCCATGTTTGCCAAAAGAATTTTCTTACTTTTTCTACTGCTATGCATTGGCGGCGTTTTTGCACAAGATGCTACTGTTGGCGATTCGGGCATTGGCGACCCCTATTTCCCTGAAATGGGCAATGGCGGCTATGATGTGCAGCATTACAATTTGGACTTTAATGTCGATGTTGAGCGCAATTTCTTACAAGCTACTGTGACGATTGAGGCGCTTGCCACTCAAAATTTGGCGCAATTTAATTTGGATTTTGAAGGCCTAACCATTTTAGAGCTTTTGGTAAATGGTGAAGCCGCTTTATATGAGCGTGCTGATTCAGAATTAATCATCACCCCGCCCAATCCGCTTCTCGAAGGCGAAACCTTCACCGTCACCATACAATATGAAGGCACGCCCGGTGGCGGCACAACACAAGGGCGCTCTTTTGATGTGGCGTGGATTAACTATGGGGATGGCATCATGACTGCAGGCGAACCATCGCGGGCGCTCACATGGTATCCTGTGAATGGGCATCCACTAGATAAAGCGACCTATACATTTTCCATTACTGTGCCAGAACCCTATGTTGCTGTAGCTAATGGCAACTTAGTGGCGACAGAAGAAGGCGATGGCACGGTGACCTATACTTGGGAAGCAGCTGACCCCCAAACTAGCTATTTGACAGCTATCCAGATTGATGAATTCGCCGTGCACCAACAAGAGACAGAAAACGGTATCCCCATTCGCAACTACTTCCCTGAACAAGCCTTTGAACAAGGTGTTCGCGTTTTCGAACAACAGGCGGAAATGGTGGATTATTTCGAAACCGTTTTTGGCCCATACCCTTTTGATGTTTATGGTGCTGTCGTTGTAGGCATTGAAACTGGCTTTGCGCTAGAAATTCAGACCATGTCGCTTTTTGGTATCCATACGCTCATTGACCCGCAAACTGGTGCCCCAACCCAGCCATCTGATGCTGAAGTGGTGATTGCTCATGAATTGGCGCATCAATGGTTTGGCGATAGTGTGAGTTTAGCACGTTGGCAAGATATTTGGCTGAACGAGGGGTTTGCTACCTATGCAAGTTGGTTGTGGCTGGCTCATAAATATGGCGATGGTGTTTTTGAACGGCAATTACGCGATGTTTATGAATCGATTTCTGAAGACCCATTCCGCCAGATGATGGGGCCTGTGCCATCGCTTACATTGGCAGAAATGGTTGATGGCTTGGCAATGGCAGATTTTCGCTTACCTATGAGCTTCAATGGCCGCCAGATTAATGATTTGATACTCGCTTTGCCCCTAGACCGTATGACAGTCACTTCAGAAGAGGTCGAGAACGTTATAAGCCTTTTGGGCATTTCTGCCGACTTTGCCCCAGATGCAGATAATCTAAGCGGCGATGACTTGCAGTCATGGGTAGATACGCTACCACTAGATGATGTTACGTTATCACAACGACAAGCTGCCGCAGTCTTGAACGCAATGGGGAATAGCGATATTACGCTCACCGAAGATGAAATTTATAACCTGCTATGGCAAGCTATTGTAAATGGATTGTTGGATGGCGATACATCGGATTTTGAGCCTGTGATTATTGGTGATCCTGGCCCAGATAATCTATTTCATGGCCTTGTGTATTCGCGCGGGGCGTGGACACTTCACGCGCTACGTCTAAGAGTAGGGGATGATGCATTCTTCCGCATTCTGCAGACATATGCAGAGCGCTATCATGATAGTAATGCAACAACGGAAGATTTTATCACCCTTGCAGAGGAAATCAGTGAACAGTCATTGGATGACCTGTTCCAACAATGGCTTTATGAAGTAGATGTGCCACCTGTTCCAGAAATGGGGCTTGTGCCCGCGTCGCAACAATAAATCGAAATAAAAGGCCGCCTCTTGTTGGGGCGGCCTTCTCTGTTACACAGAAACAAATTCAAGGCGCTCTTTACGCTCTTTCACCAGATAGACCAGCGGGATGCTGACGCTGGCGACAATGTACTTAAATACGGTTTGTCCCACCCATAACGACAGCAATGCACTGAAGTCCATAACACCTGCAAAGGCCAACGTGCCAAATATAATGCTGTCTAATGGAATACTTAAACCGTTGCTGCCCAAAACGCGCAGATATTGGTGCTTTTCGGGGATGCGTGCTGCTAGGCGGTGATAAATCTCTGTATCGACCAATTCGCTGATGAGTTCCGCCAAGATAGAGGCGACGGCGATGCGCGGCACAACGCCCAAAATAGTCTCCAGCGCTTCTTGATTGCCCCAGAAGCCAGCCGCTGGCAAATCAATCACAAAGGCGAAATATAACACCATACCAAGGTTGATGAATGCGGCGGCGATAATTGCGGCACGCGCCCATTCCTTACCAAGGCGTTTATGAAGCATATCGCGCCATGTAAATGTGACGGCGAAAACGAAAGTGCCAGCGGGCAGCGTGATGCCAGCAATTTCAACGATTTTGACAGCAGTAACATCAGCAATCATCTGTAGAGCAATGTATACGCCGATGAGGATTGTCACAAGATAAACTGGATTGCGTTTATCCATGGCATACCTTCCTTATTCAATTCAACTGAACTCTAATGCCGGATCGATATTCAAATATAAAAGGGGCTTGCCGCCCCCTTTATTCGCTACGCAAATACAGCCCTTTAATCAGCGGCGGCCAAACGGGCAGCATATTGACGCTTATAATACTCCAAATACTCGCCCGTTTTAATCTTGCGCCACCACCAATCATTCTCTTTATACCATTGCACCGTATGCGCTAGTGCCTGCTCAAATTCCCATTCGCGTTTCCAGCCTAATGCTTTCAGTTTGGAGCAATCCATCGCATAGCGGCGGTCGTGGCCTTCTCGGTCTGGTACATGTTTAATCAAGCTTTCGGGCTTGCCCAATAGTGCCAGAATGCGGCGGGTAATGTCAATGTTATGTAGCAGGCATTCTCCGCCAACATTGTATGCTTCACCTGATTGGCCATGATGCAGTGCAAAATCAATGGCTTTAGCATGGTCATCAACATAAAGCCAATCACGCACCTGCATGCCATCACCGTAAACTGGCAGTGGGCGGTCATCCATCGCTTCAGTAGTGAAGAACGGCAGCAGTTTCTCTGGGTATTGGTAAGGCCCAAATGTGTTACTTCCGCGTGTGATGACTGTATCCATACCATGAGTGATATGGAAAGCGCGCACCATCAATTCCCCTCCAGCTTTACTAGCGCTGTAGGGGCTATTGGGTAAAAAGCGGTCATCTTCTTTCGAGAATCCCTCTTCCACATCGCCATAAACTTCATCAGTAGATACTTGCAGAAAACGCCCAATGCCATGCTGACGACCTTCATCTAGCAGCACAAATACCCCATGACTATTGGTGCGCATGAATGCATCAGGGTCTAAGATGCTGCGGTCTACATGGCTTTCGGCGGCGAAGTTGACAATAGTGTCGATGTCATATGCTTGCAATGCCCCACGCACGTCATCACGGCTGGCAATATCGCCCTGCACAAAAACGTAGTTGCCCGCATCTTTGACAGGGAGCAGGTTATCCATATTGCCGGCATAGGTGAGCTTATCAAAAACCACAATACGATATTGTGGGTATGTATTGAC
>DAOTWU010000246.1:0-14637 GCA_034435735.1 Anaerolineae bacterium
CGCATTTCCGCTACTGTGACCACTTTGTACATCGTCACACTCCTGTTTACTGAAATATCGCTATTTTATGCTATCGATTAATAATCAAAAAATCGAGCATTGCGCCCGATTTTTTGTGTCTGATTTGGGATAATTTGGGATATATTGGGTTTTAGCCTTTAGTGGTCTCGTTTTATTACTGACCAAGCTAGTTTGGCTAACGCTTCTTTTTCATCGGATTCCGGCAAATCTTCTAGACTATTGAGCGCAATTTGCACGAATTGCTCTGCCTGTTGGATGCCTTTTTCAATCGTATCGCCATCGAAAGCTTTGCGCTTAATATCATCCATTGGTGAGCTTTCAGGCGCTTCTTCACCATTGAGCGCTGCAGCAAGCCCTTTCCCTTGAGTGAGGTCTATACCCGCTGTTTTGCCAAGCTGCGACTCATCTGCTGTTAGGTCTAAAATATCATCCACAATTTGGAAGGCCATCCCCGTTGCATAGCCAAAGTTGCCCATAGCTTGAACAACTTCATCATCGGCATCGGCTAGAAGCGCCCCCAGCATAGCTGCTGCCTTAAATAAGGCTGCCGTTTTTAAGGCAATGATGCGTGTATAAACTTCACGAGTGAATGTTTTGTTCTTCACAGCTTCTGCTTGTAGGGTTTCGCCTTCTACTAGCGCCACAGTTGCATCTGCCAGCACCATGTTGAGGTCTTTATAGGGCGACATTAGTTCATAAACTTTTGTGAACAGAAAATCGCCCGTCAGCAGCGCAAAAGTGCGTCCCCAAATAGCATTAATAGAAGGACGCCCCCTACGGACAACACCATGGTCATTAATATCATCATGGACAACACTAGCCGTGTGCACTAGTTCAACTGCTGCAGCAACTGGAACGGTAATATCAATATCACGCCCACCACAAGCCAGATATGTCAGGAACAACATGCGGGGACGGATACGTTTACCACCAGCTTCAAGAATGTGGCGACTGGTATCGCGTAATAGCTCAACCTCGCTCTTCTGCGTGATGGCCAACATTTGGTCATCAACGGCTTCCATTGCACGTTGTAGCAATAGAGCAGGGGCAGAGGCTTCAACCGATACATTGCCGAACGTCTGCGGGGCCTCTTGCGTGGTCATAATTTGGGAACTCCATGTAGCCGGGTATTTGTGATGGTTTGTGACATTTGAAACAATTTCAGGGTTTTACCTGTTGATAATTTGCCTTGTCAAATAACCGCCTATTGCGGTGCTTCGCGCCAATAATACTGGAGATATAGCCTTATTGTAACCGCGATCATGTAAGAATTTTAATTGCGAATTGTATCACAAACCTGTCGTATAAGCAGGGTTAAATTAAATGGTAAACCGGTAAAATGAACCAGAACTTGCTCCCCTGCTTTTCTTTACTCTCCACACGGATAGGCGTTCCATGTGCTTCTAGAATTAATTTAACAAGCGCTAAACCAATACCCGTACCCCCATAACGTCGCGTAGAAGAGCCATCAACTTGATAGAACAATTCAAAAATGACCTCTAGCTGGTCTTTGGCAATACCTATCCCTTTGTCTTCAACTTCAAATTGAATATGATCATTATCGAGTCGCCTTGCCCGTATAGTAACTTTATCCTCGCTGAACTTCAGAGCATTATCGAGCAGTAATTGCAAAACCGTGCTAAGCCCATTTTTATCCGCCACGACAGGTGGCATTGAGCTTTCTAGTTCGACAATAATGCGTTCTCCGGCGTTTTGAAGATGCCAACTCCGCCGCAATTTTCTCAATGCCGATTCAATTGCTTCACGGGCCATGATTGGCTCAAGATGAATATCTAAGCTGCTGCCCAACATCGTTATATTTTGCACGAGTGCTTCCAGGCGCGCAGTGGCATTCATTGCATAGCTGGCCAACTTTTCATCGACATGTTCATCTTCAATGATAAGCGCCACCGCAGATTTCACCTGCAATAGTGGTGTTTTTAATTCATGGGAGACATTGCGGACTATAGCATTTTTCAAAACATTCACAGCATCTTTTGCGCGTCTTTGCTCTTCAAGTTGCATTTCTAGCCGCGTTATTTGCCCACGCAAATCTGCATTTTCTTTATGCTGCCGTAAAAATAAGCTGAGTTGGTTGAGGATGAGAGTTGTATTTGGAGGAAAAAGCAAATCCGCGACTGAGGTGCGTGTATCACTAAGTTCAGTTTCACTGCGGATGATCATTGCTAGAAGTGGAGAAGGGCGACTTACGCTGCTACGTATGTCCTTGAATAACGCTGCCCCTGATGCGTCTGCTGGTGCTAAAACAGCATCATAATGGCGCTCACCTAGTAAAGATAATGCTTGTTGTGGGTGGTGAACAGTTTCTAGCTTGTAACCACACTCACTCAAGCGCGAACTCAAGCCTTGTTCCCATGAATTTGTGGCTTGGGTCAAAAATATAATATCCGGATGAAAACCATTGTTATCTATCATGTTCAGCCTTAATGCCACAACTAGCAACAAATCTCAACTATGAGCATTATGACGTTTTCTTAGCTGTGCTGGCAAGCCATTATCAAAAATCTTAACACACCACAACTTTAGAGCAAAGTCACTTTTGCTATAGTTGTGGAACTCGAACGGTTTCCCTTTGCCATCTTAACTAAACTATAGCATTAATGGCAATTGCCTAAAGTTTCACATAGCTGATTAATGTGTAATCTGTCATGCTGGGCTGTAAAATGTGCCATTTCTAATAAGTTTGTATGGCTAAAAATATAATGCCTTGCTGGGCGATACCATTGCGCCTCATTGAGTGTACTGAGCAATTTTATGGTATTTTGCCGCTCTTTAGCAAAGTCTTTTGCAACTTGCAGGCCATTTGGTGCGCAAGGTGGAGATTGGGGGCCTGGTGGTGTTTTCGGGGCCGTTAAAAATGGATTATCCTCCTCCAATATCCTCAACAATCGTGGCCTTTGCACTTGCACTTCACTTTCTAGGAGATGGCACACAATTTGCAGAATAGACCATTCTTCAGGGTCAGGGTGTTGTTCCCAATAATGGGGCTGTACTTGGTCTAATAACCCGAACAAGGCCCCAACATTACCGATGAATTGGGGAGCTATCATTTTCGGGTGCAGGGGTTTTATGGCTAGATTTTGATGCCACCTTTGCTTAAAAGCTGCTTCTAATTGAATGATAGTGCCTTGTCTATCAGCTTGTGTTTGTTGGGAAACATCTTCTACAACGTGATATGTATATATCCCCAATGTTGCCGCAGCCTCAATATCATTTCGCACATCATCCCCAACCATAATGGCTTCATCAGGCTCAATGCCTACCCGTGCTAAAATTTCTGCATAATAAGCAGGGTTGGGTTTAGCAAAGTGCATATTTTCTGCTGTTGTAATGAACGCGAACTGAGTTAAATCCGAAAATCCAGCCCAATGCAAACGTTGCTCAATAGCACTTGTTGGGAATAATGGGTTAGTGGCAATGATTAGGGACAAGTCTAGCGATAAAAGTGCCTCAATAAGACGTTGCACCCCTTCAACAGGTGCTGTACATCGTTTAAGTTGTGGATAGACTTCCCCATAAAAAATGTCAAAATCATCTTTTAACCCAGACTGTGAACGCTTTAACTCTTTCTCCAAGCGCAGCATGAAAACCTCATAGTTCGTGAGGGTAATATCATGTGGTCGCTCTAAATCCGCCACGCATGCCATAAGTGCTTGCTGGATACTATTGTTATATCCGCGCTTTTTGAAAAAGACTTCCAGCAAATTGAAGTATTCCATCAAAAAAGCATCGATAGGATTGTTAAGGAGGGTTTGGTCTAGGTCTAGTAAAACAGCTTTAATCATCGTCTTCTAAGGCCTTCCGAAACAAATCTAGACCAGGGCGCTCTGCGGCACATTCTGGGCAACCAACATAAGGGTTTTCAATGGAGACATGGTGTTTTATACAATGCGCTTCTACCACCAGCTTCCGCCCCAATCCCAGCAGCCCGCTTTCAATGGTGAGCGTAAGTACCATATCTGGGTCAGAATTAGCCTGCAAAATATCGGGAATAGGGCAGCGTTTGCAATCCTTAGGATGCCAACGTAAAGATTCCCTTCGGCCTTCCACTAAACGACACGTTTGTATATTCCTCCCGCGATGAAAATCCTCATAGTAATGACGGCATTCTTTCCCTGCTGGTGTTTGCATTACTTTTACTCACTTCGAACATTTTCACCTAATTGCAACCACTGTGCAGCGGCTTCTGGTAGGGCACTAAGGGGGCCTTGTCGAATTTCGCAATCGGGCAATGACTCTAAAAACTGGTTGCCATAGTTTTTAGTCAAAACACGCTTGTCAAAAATAACAAATACGCCCTTATCTGTTTTTCGGCGGATTAAGCGACCAAAACCCTGCCGAAAGCGCAGAATTGCATCGGGCACAGCAAATGTGCTGAAAGAGTTGGTATAGGTTTCGCTACGAGCAGCAAAAATCGGGTCTGATGGCACAGCAAAAGGCAATCTGGCCATAATAAGCCCACTTAACGAATCTCCAGGTATATCCACCCCTTGCCAAAAGCTTCTTGTTCCTAAAAGTACCGCCCGCTCTGTTTCTTGGAAGCCATCTAAAAGCGCTTCGCGGCTTGTGCCATCGCTTTGGGTGAATATCTCAATATCTCCTAAAGCGAGTCTTGGCCCTACTGCCTGCGCTGTCTGCCGTAGGTGGCTATAACTAGTGAACAGCACCATGATGCGCCCACCGAGTGCCGTTGCCAACTCGATAATTGCGCGCTCTAACATCTTCTGATATTTGCCTTGGCGATCATTAGGCTCAGGAATATCGCTTGGCAAATAAACTAATGTAGATTGGCGATAGTCGAAAGGCGAACCCACATCAATCGTCTGGATATGCTCTGCATAGAGGCGTTGTTGTATATATTCAAATGAATTAGCCGTTTGCAGCGTTGCGCTAGTTAAAACAACGCTTCGCTTCTTTTCCCATAAATAGTTCTCTACCAACGGCCCTATATGAAGCGGTGCACTTTGCAACGAGGCTTGTTTAGGGTCACTGTTGAACGCTATCCAATAAACCATATTGCTATCTGGCTCAATGAAGAATTGGTGAAGTTCCTCATAAACCATCTCAAAATAGCGCATTGTTGCCGCGATACTGTTCAATAAATTGTCCCGTTGCTGTTCGGTTGCTTCTTCCATACGTTGAATAGCGTTAATCAATTGACCAAGTGCATCATGGAGCGTCGATAGATACTCTTCCAACTTCACCCATATCCGCTGTATTTGCTGGAATGCCGTTTTCTGGCGATTTTGGGGTGTGAGGCGGTGCGTAATTGTGTATTCTGCGCTTCTTGCTACTTCTTCCTCAACGAGGAAGTGATAAACAGCCTGGTATAATTTTTGAACGACCACACGCATTGATTGGCTTGCAGCAACCATATCTTGCATATAGGCAATTAACTTTTGCGCTTTGCGGTCTGGTAAATATTGCTGTCCTGCTTTTGCTACAGCCCCTAATAGCCCATTGCTCAAATCACCTAAATCAGCAATGCGGCGACGTAGTGCTGCTTCGTCGATACGGTAGCTCATTCCGCTTGTTACCGCGGCTTCAAAGTCATGGGCTTCGTCAATAATCACATAATCATATTCTGGTAGAACATGATTATCAGACGCCGCATCTGACACAAGTAGGGCGTGGTTAACAATGAGAATATGCGCGGCTTCTGCGGCTTTTCGTGCCTTAAAAAATGGACAAATGCCACCCATCTTGGCACATTGTTCCATTGTACAGCCTTCATCTTCGGCGCTCAGCCGCTGCCAAACTGAATGTTCTGCCAAACCCCGCAATGAAATGCCGTTTTTATCGCCACTTTGGTCTTCTAATAACCAAACTAAAATTTTCGCCAATAAACGCCATTCTTCAATGTTGGTTGGCTTACGCCGCCGCACCGTCTCTAATCTTCGTGGGCATAGATAGTTGCTCCGCCCTTTCATCACAGCCGCTCGCAATTCATCATGCCCCAAAGCTGCTTTTACTAGAGGAATATCGTTGTTCAACAATTGTTCCTGTAAGTTAATCGTGCCAGTGGAAATAACCACTCGTTGCCCATTTTGCAGTGCCCATAGAGCTGCAGGCATTAGATAAGCAATCGACTTGCCCGTTCCTGTTCCTGCTTCAACGAGCAAATGTTCCCCTCGGTTAAAGGCACTCGCAACGGCTTTAGCCATGTCAATTTGTTGCGGGCGATGCTCATAGTCAGGCATAGTCTTCGCCAGTGGACTATGTTCCCCTAACAAATCAACTATCTCATCTTGCGCAATGGTTTGTGGCGTTGGTGTTGGCTGTAGTGTGGATGTGCTTTCATTGTAAAGAGAGAAAAAGGTGTTGTGTGGTGTTTTGGTTTGTGTCGCGATATTTCGCGCTGTTTGTTCTTCGATGGCTGATGTGAAAAAGCGGGCAGCTGGTATTTTTAAGTGAAGTGCTGTTTCTGCAATTTCATTCAGGATAGCTGTAGGGAGTGTTAGCGCTTTTTCCCATAAATACCAGTACAATTTTGCTGTTGCCCGCGCATCATGAAGTGCGCGATGGGCATAATCCAATTGAATGCCCGCGTCCATTGTTAGACTATTTAAGTTGTATCGTACTGCTGATGGCAATAAAATCGATGCAAGCTCATAAGTATCGACGGGTAAGTTATTGGGGGCTAATCCATTTGCCCGTAAAAAGCTCAAATCAAAGCTTACATTATGCGCAATAACAGGCACATCTTTGATGAATTGGTGAATTTTGCGATGAACATCTCGTAAGATTGGCGCGTCTGCCACATCCTCATCAGTGATGCCTGTTAGGTGTGTGATGTATGGCGGTATTGAACAGCCTGGATTAATGAGCGTGTTGTATTCCTCAACAATCTCGCCATCTACAATTCGAACGCCACCAAATTCCAGGATGCGGTCTGCTTGTGGGTCAAGCCCTGTTGTCTCCAAATCAATTGCGACGAGTTCGCCGCGCATAAGTACCCCATTTCTAAGTTGTCTTCACAATGCTAGTAACCAATTACTTTGTTCAGTATAGCACACCCCTTAAACAAAACACCCCCGCACTTAGCGGAGGTGTTGTCATCAATTTCGGAGATATATCTACTTATTCGCTTTCAGCCGTAGCTTCGGGTTCAGCCGTTACTTCAACTGCGTTTTCTTCTGCGGTTGCATCAGCTGTTGCATTAGCTTCTTCCGTTGGTTCTGCATCCACGGTTGTTTCAGGTTCATCTGTGGCTTCTACGACTGGTTCAGCTTCAGGTGTTGCCTCGCTTACAGGTTCAACGGTTGCTTCTTCCGTTGGTTCTGTATCCACAGTTACTTCTGGCTCATCTGTGGCTTCTGCAGCGGGCTCAGCCTCAGGGGTGGTTTCACTTACCGGTTCAGCCGTCGCTTCAGGCGCAACAGTGCCCCCTTGTTCTACTAAAACGAACGCACGTCGCAAAGCAGCCCGCACATCGGCGAGGTCTCCAAAATCAATCCCCAGCAGGTTATTAGATTCGCGGAAGACATAGTTATTATCACTCATCAGATACCAGAGGAATGACTGCACTTCTGGTCGCAGCAACGCAGGTTCACTAACAACCAATTGTGTTGAAATTGCCAGCGGGTAGTTTCCGTTTACGATGTTGTCCAGTGTTGGTTCAACGCAGCCATTGCCCGCGTCAATCCATACGGCGACAACATTTTGCTGCTCATTTTGCAACACCCGTTCGTAATCTTGATAGCGCATATAAGTGAGTGCACCGGACACATTCGCCGTAGCTGCTGCACGGTAAAGTGCATCGTTAGTGACTTCAGTATCCAAACGCACAGTAGGGATGGGTGGTTCGCTGTTGATGAAGAGTAGGTCACTGTAAATCTGGCCAGCTGTTGGCCCAAACAGTGTCATGTCCAACTCAGGATAGCGTTCATCAACCTGTGACCATTGTGTAATGGTGTCTGTCGATTCCGATGCCCAGATGGTGCGTACCGCTTCCGTTGTCAAGCAAGCCGTTGCAGCGCCTTCTGGCACAAGGAAATCATCGCTTGCGTTCGCTACCAACACAACAGCCTGAGAGCCGAGATAGAACGACTGAGTATTAATCCCTTGAACTTCACAGTTGTCGGCTTGCTCTGCTGTCATCGGGGCGTGGGCCAAAACAATGTCTACTTCGTTGTTGCACAGGCTGCGATAACCCGCATCGACACCCAAGATATTGAATTCAACAGTGACTGTGGGATATTCTGTCGAGAAGTTGTCAGCGATGGTACGCATGAAGGGGAATGCTTCGCCAGAACCACCAATAAGGATTGTGCCAGCAATATCTGCCGGAATTTCAAACTCAACAGCATCCTGGCTGAAAGTGCGCCCTTCGCTTTCGCCTGTTGCAACTGCGCGGTTACTGTCGTAAGCTTGTGTTGTTGGCGCTACAAAGCCAAGCCCGCTAACCACTTCCGCCGCCGCTTCATCGCTCAAATAGGCCAAAAGTTCGCTCACGCCTGCTTTTTCGCGACTTGCATCGTTGACATAAGCAAAAAGTGGAGCAGCTAGGTTATACAGGCCATCTTCAACGTTCTCTGCAGCGGGTGCCCAGCAACTCCCCGTTTCGTTATCCTCAACTTGCACAATATTGACACTAGTGTTTTCTTCAAGGTTGGGGCTATAGGCCACAACGCCAATCGCACCGGGGTTTTCCGCCACAGCACTGATGATATTGGCATCATCGCTCACGACCGCATCACTGCGGAAGCCTGCACCGGCCACATATTCATCTAAGATAAACGCCGTTAGGGTATTGGCATCGGGTAAATAAACACTTAAACCTTCTTCTGGAAAATCCTCTGCCAATTGTTGCCAAGTAGTTAATTGGCCTGTTGCGCTCGGTGCAAAAAGTCGGCTTACTTCCTCGCCGCTTAAGCATGTGGCAAAAGTGTTATCTGGATGTGTAATAAGCGCGACGATACTGTGCCCCAATAAGATTTCACCATAAGAAACATCATTTGATATGCAGTTTGCATCTTCGTCAATAGAGATAGGGCGGCTGGCTAAAGCTATATCTACCGTACCATCACATAAACTGGCCAACCCGCGACTTGTCCCGGTTGTTTCAATCGCTAAGTTGACTTCGACTTCGCCAGCTTCTGCTAAAGCTTCTAAAACAGGTGCTACAATCGCAGAGCCGTGAACTGTTACTAAATCATCTTGTGCCAACGAAGGCACAATGCCGGTGATAAGCGCCAGCAAGATTAACATTAGCCCTGCTACGCGCTGAGAATCTCGCATTGTGGGTGCTCCTTGCAATCTGTGTGGTTTATAATACGTGAGACAGATTGTACTATTCTGTTGATTGTTGTCTAGTCTGCACTTTGAGGATAAGCGCTTGTGAGCAGCGATAAACTGAGTATTCATGAGATTTATGACCTTATTGGTGGTGCTTCCACTGTTCAAAGGCTGGTTGATGAGTTTTATGCCCGCGTTGAGGCGGATGAAGAGCTGCGCTCAATTTTTCCCGACGACTTAGAGCCAGGAAAGCGTTACCAATTTCTTTTCTTATCCCAATTTTTTGGTGGCCCAACAAATTACAGTGATGAGCGTGGGCATCCCCGCTTGCGGATGCGCCATATGCCTTATCCTATCAATAAAACCGCCCGCGATAAGTGGTTACAGTATATGCTGGAAGCTATAGATGTCGTCGGGATACCTGAGCCTGCTCGGTCATTAATGCATGAGTATTTTGAGCGCGGCTCAACATTTATGGTCAATATTTTTGAGGAGACTCGTGATGACTAATTCATCGGAAAAGGCTTCTTATCGCAGCATCCGCTGGTTACTCTCGCTCTCTCGCATTACTCGCATTTTGCTTGCTGGTTTCTTTTCGGTATTTGTTGCGCTCGCCCTCTTTCCCGTAATAGACTATATCTGGTTGCGTTTCTTTTTTAGCATGGAGACGCGTGTTGTTCCGGCTCTAATTATTACTGCCATTGCGCTGGTGATGTATTTAGTAGGCTGGCAATTAATTGTCGGTACACCGGGAGAGCGCCCGCCTGCCCGCAGAGCGATTATATGGTATTTTGGGGTAGGGCTATTTGCCATTGCTCTCAGTGTTTTAATGATTATTCAAGGTTATGAGATTATCTATTCGGGTTGATATGAAGGGGTGAATGATGCGAGCTAAAATGAAATCTATAGCGTTTTTATTAGTTATTATCACAGTTGCTGTAGCTTGTTCCCCCGCGGCTGAAGAAACTTTGCCCACGCTCGCTCCAGAGGCTTTGGCGTCACCACAGCCACCAGCAGTTGACACCCCAGTAGAATCGTCGTCAACTGCTACACCAGCTTTACCTGCTGCAACACCTACCCGTTTTGAATTGCCACCAACGTGGACCCCTACATTTACCCATACACCAAGCCCGACCCCAACATTTACGCCGTCACCAGAACCTGTATTGCCGCCAACTTTGCCAGCAACTTGCGATACTTTCGCCGTTGATCGCGAACGCTCTAGCCGCACTTTTAATGTTGGTACATCACCACTGGTTGCATGGACAGAGGCAGAAGGCACACTCTACTACCGTTTAACCGTATATAACGATATTGGCATGCCAATTTTTGAAGAATTGGTTACCGAAACACAATATGCCTTGCCCGCTGATTTGTTTGAAGAAGGTCGTCGCTATGGTTGGCAAGTGCACCCTGTAGATCAAGCTGGTATTCAAATGTGCTATAACCGTGGGGCAGAACTGATTCCTATTGTGCCACGTTAAAATAATCTGGGGCGATGACTATATGTCTATCGCCCCAATCCAATTTTATTTGCTTTGTGGCTTTAGTATATACTCTTCAAATGCTTCTGCTGTCCATGGCAGCGCAGGTTTGAAGAAATGCTCATAAATAGCTTGCGCATATACCCGTATTTCATATTGGGCATCTTCGGCCATTCTCAAGCGCAGAAAGTGCAATAGATTGTGGGCATCTACTTTCGTAATCCAAGTATAATAAACGCTGAAGCCAGGTAAGAATAACCGTGCCAGTTCTTTTGCTACCCCTGCATCTAACGCCTTTTGATACAGCTTATAGCCCTCTTCATAATGCTTCAACAGCGCTTCTTTCAACACCGCATCCATATCTTCATCAATGACGCCATCACTGGCCTGTTTGTTATCTTTGCTTTGTCGCCGCCAAACTTCTGGTATATAAAAATCGTTTTCTTCAAAAGGTGTATAGCGCCCAGATTGTGCATTCATGTGCCAGGTGCGATGCCGTACCCATTGCCACCAAACCACTAGCGGTGCACGAACGCGGAATTTGAATTCTACCATCTCAAATGGGCTAGTATGACGATGGCGCATCAGATAAAACAATAGCTTCTTGTCGCGCTCTTCGCCTTTACTCTCGCCTAAAAAGCTCACTCTCGCCGCGTTAACAATGGCCAGGTCTCCCGAGACACCTGTCGCGGGGTGGGGCATAATATCAATGAGTTCAACAAACCCCTTATCTAAAACCTCCACCCGTTGCCCAATGAGCGCTTGCAAAGCGTTAGGTGTTTGCTCCCCCCGTGTGCCTAATTGCTGCTCCAAAATCCTTTTCCTCCCAACAAATGTAACAATCCTCAAACTATAGTCTATAGACTGTCGAGATTTTATGCATCTTTTTAAGGATTAGAATATTGTTCGTATCGTATTTGTTTTAAGCGAAGTATTGAAGTGCTAATCGCACCCGCTCTTCCACATTCTCTGGCGCATCAGCGGGGAGCGATTGCACGGCTGCCTGTGCTTCAACCACGCTATAGCCGAGTGCTAGCAAAGTATCGATGACATCGGTGTTGATGTCATCCTCAAAAGTTTCAATTGGTACAGCATCCAGCCCCGTTGGGAATTTATCCTTAAGCTCAAAAACGATTTTTTGAGCCGTTTTCTTGCCAATGCCGGGGACGCGAGTGAGTAACTCTGCACGTTCTTGGATAACCGCCATTCTCAAGTTATCTGGGCTGAGTGTGCTTAAAATTGCCAATGCTAAACGTGGCCCAACGCCACTCACCCCGATAAGCTGATTGAAAATCTCGCGCTCGGTTGTTGTTGCAAACCCATATAGAGTGAGGGAGTCTTCACGGACAATGAGGGTTGTATGTAAGAAACCGTGTTCGTCACTGAGTTTCTGTTTGGTGGAGTGGGGGACGAAAACTTGATAGCCAATACCATTGACCACAACCACAACATAATCATCACTACGTTCGGCAATACGCCCTTCAATGCTTGTAATCATGACATCCCATTGCCCCTAAATTAGGTCTATACCCCCACTATAGCGCATGCTATGCAAGTCAGTAATCGCCACAGCTAACGCATCGGCTGCGTCATCTGGGCGAGGGCGTTTTTCTAATCCCAGCAGAATGCGTGTCATTTCTTGCATCTGTGGTTTTTTTGCCCCGCCATAACCTGAAACAGCTTGTTTAATCGTATTCGGCTTATATTCATAGACGGGCAGCCCTGCCTGGGCTAAAGTCAACAAAATGACGCCGCGCCCTTGTGCCACTGTAATCGCCGTAGTGACATTCCGTGCGAAAAACAGCTCTTCTACTGCGGCGCGTTCTGGCTCATAGCGTGCAATCAACTCGGTTAATTGCTCATGAATCATCATGAGCCGCTCTACCATTGGCGATGATGATGGTGTCGTAATAACGCCATAGGCTACAGCTTGTAACGAGCCATCTGGTAGCTCATCTACAAATCCGTAGCCTATTGTTGCTGTTCCAGGGTCAATGCCCAATGCGCGCACGTTTAGCTCTCAAACGCCGCAATAGCTTCATCGGTAATGGCTAAATTAGAAGAGACTGATTGAACATCATCTAGCTCTTCCAATCGCTCCATGAGCTTCATATTCTTCAGCGCTGCATCAGCAGAGACTTCTTGCTCATTTTGGGGTATCCAGCGTAAACCAGAGTCCTCAATTTCCAAACCTGCCTCTGTCAGCGCTTGTTCAACCGCAGCGAATAGCTCTCGTGGTGTATAAACGATGATAATGCCTTCTTCCTGTACGACATCATCCGCACCCGCTTCGGCGGCAATCATGAAGACCTCTTCGAAGTCCAATCCTTCGCCCTTAAGCTGGATGAACCCTTTTTGATCGAATTGCCACAACACCGAACCCGCCGATGCCAAGTTGCCGCCGCCTTTGCTAAACGCGTGTTTGACTTCAGCCAAAGTGCGGTTTTTATTGTCTGTTAGCGCTTCAACAATAAATGCGACACCTTCTGGACCATAACCTTCATAGACCAGTTCTTCCATATCTCCGCCGTCAATTTCGCCCGTACCCCGTTTGATAGCACGTTCGATATTATCCTTTGGCATATTGGCGGCTTTGGCTTTCTGGATAGCGAGTTTCAGTTTAGGGTTAGCGTTTTCGTCGCCCCCACCACTGCGAGCCGCTAACGTAATATCGCGCGCAAGTCGGGTGAAAATTTTACCGCGTTTAGCGTCTTCTGCCCCTTTTTTGCGTTTAATGGTCGACCACTTACTATGCCCGGACATTCCGCATCCTTTCCAGATTTTCTATTTCCACTAGCAATATATCGTCATTATACTGAAGCCACAACATCGCGTCGAGATGTGGCCAATGCTATGCTATAATCTTCTCTTGCTTGGATGGATTGGACAATGCTTATGCTCCATCCTATCACGTTTTGCTAAAGCCGCATACAGCAAGAGTTGCCTGTTAGAAGAGGTGTGACTTGGTAGAAACGCTGGAGATACCAGAGCCGCGGATTAAACCCGAACGTTTAGCATGGGGCGTTGTCCTCATCGCTTTTGCAATTTTCTGTACAGTTTGCGCGCTTACCACAATCGGGGTGTATTCGTTTTTCTTTCAATCCACAGTGCCGATGCGGGTTGACCTAGTTGTTGGGGTAGGGTCAGTTGCTATCACAGAATCTGATTTAATCCCTCGTGTAGAACGCGGTGTCCGCGATTTAACTTCGGTTGTTAACGCCAGTGTGAGCACTGACCAGCAATCTCAAGGCACACTCTCATTTCGTATTCCCGATGAGGATGGGCGCTTACTTGCGGCTGTCACAGTGAAGCGCAACACCACGCTGAGCTTACGAGGCGCTTCTTTACCGCGATTTTCATGGAGCACATCAGATTATATTATCGATTTACGTGATTTCCGTGGTGAAATTGATATACTTGTGACAGAACGTAATGATGACAATCATTTTGTGCTCAGCGTTTTGTCTCCTACTGGTGCACAAATTCACATTGATACCACTGGACAATATACCTTGACTTCTAATGACACCTTAGTGCAAGTGGTTAATCGTCGCGGACGTGCTATCCTCTTCGCACCTGATTTAAGCACCAATCGCGCTATTCCAGCTGGCAATCGCGGAACGCTCATCTTACAAACAAATGAAATTATCTTAGATTCAGCGTTTACAGACTTATTGGTCAATGCAAGTTTTGACACGGTTTATGATGCCGAAGCCTCCGAACAACCTCGTTTGCCAGAGCGTTGGGGGTGTTCAAACAATCAAGAAGATTTACCAATTGGGCAATGGCTGCCACAAATTGTCGATGGACGAGGGGTTATTCGCCTTTTACGTAATGACAATGCCAGTTCTCATGGTGAAACGCTCTGTGTTCA
>DAOTWU010000247.1:0-4860 GCA_034435735.1 Anaerolineae bacterium
GCCTATGAAGCGCAAACGCCGCACCAAGCCCAAGTTTACGTTTGCGAAGCCACCGACGGCGCGGCCATCATCGCCTAAACACGCCAATAAAAAAGCCCCCCGCATCAGCGCGAGGGGCTTCCTGTCTCGAATTTCTAGAACGTTGTTAGCTGGCTTCCCAAACGGATTCACCGTTCAAAATACGCTCTAGCTGCTCTGGGAAGCGGTCAGAATCCAGTGGCTTGCCGAGAAAACCATCAAACCCATGATCATGGGCGACGTGAATTTCACTCACATGCACCGTATAAGCCACAATCGGCACGCCCGCAAAGCGCCCATCGCTCTTTAAGCGCGCCAGTACCTCGAAGCCATCCATAAACGGCATCTCAAGGTCTAGGAAGATAACCTGATAATCCACCTCTTCCTCTAATACAGCTGCGAGATTACGGGGGTGTAAAACTGCCTGCGAATCAATCCCTTGCCCCTTCAGCAGATGCACCAACACATCAACATTGAGGCGATTGTCGTCGATGATTAAAGCACGTTTCACCATGATGAAGTCCCTCTCATTAATGTTCATCGCCGGCATACCAGACCTTTTCTCCGTTCATCACCCGTTCAAGCTGTTCAGCAAAGCAATCAACGTTAATTGGCTTTGCGATAAATCCCGAAAATCCCAGTTCCTGCGCTTTCGGTATTGCGGCGTTGGGGTCTGCAGCAGAAACGGCCACAATCGGAATATCGGCTAGCTCTGGCACGGCGCGAATTTCCTTAAATATATCATACCCCGAACGACCGTCTGGAAGCATAAGGTCTAAGATAATCAGGTCAAATTTCTGAAATCCGCGCATACTCCGCAGGGCATCACGCCCCCAGCGGTCAAATACAAGGCGCGCACCATGTTTAATCAGTGTCATCTGGTAGATAACGCGATTTTGCACATTATCTTCTACGACAAAAATCCGTTTCCCTTCAAGGCCCATTCGTATCCCCCTGTTTAATTGGTAATGAACCATACTTTTTCCCCTTTAAGAATGCTATCAAGATGCTTCGGGAAGGTGTCGCTATCAATCGGCTTGCCAATACAGCCATCAAACCCCGCTTGACGCAACTGATCAACTTCTTCGCTCATCACACTAGCGGTCATTGCAATAATGGGCACTTCAGCGAGTTGCGGCAATTCTCGCAACATTTGCAACAGCTCTAGGCCGCTGTAAGGTTCCATATGAATATCGAGAAATACCACATCGGGTTTGGGGTCTAGTGTTTTTACTCGATCGACAACATTGCTGCTATCTTCAAAGATGGTGACATGCTGTAGCCCCAGCCGTTTACACAGCATCATCTGCATGACTTTGCGGCTAAGCATATCATCTTCAACGTAAACAATAACGGGTTGCTTATCCATTTAAGCCTTGCCCTCCAACTATTCCGCTACAGCGGCCACTTTTTCGTGAACGGGCAAGGCGACATAGAACGTTGAGCCTCGCCCAACTTCACTCTCTAGCCAGAGGCGACCGCCATGCAACTCAGCAAGGCGCTTAGAGATGGGCATGCCCAACCCCGTGCCTTCGCCATGCTGCAAACCCGCCTTGGCCTGTTTGAACGCCTCGAATACGTCGGCCTGCTCTTCTGGCGCAATGCCCACGCCCGTATCACTAATGGCAATCACCACCTCATCGGCTTCAGTATACGCCCGCACGGTGATGCTACCCTCTTCGGTAAATTTACAGGCGTTGGTCATGATATTCAGCAAAATTTGGCGCAAGCGCTGTTTATCGGCGGTTAATTTGGGCAGGTCGGCGCCAATATCCTGTTTTATCTCTACTGGCTTGTCTTCCAATAGGCTCTTGCCCACTGTCACCACAGCATCCAGAATTTCCGCTATGTCGACATTCTCCTGCTTGAAGAGCGTCATCGAGCCAGATTCAATCTTAGACATATCCAGCACATCATTAATCAGGCTCAATAGGTGCTTAGCGCTATCCACAACTTGCGACAGCGTCTCTTCCTGCTCTTCATTAATGGGGCCAAGGTCACCTTGAGCCACAAACTTGGTGAAGTTGATAATCGCATTGAGCGGCGTGCGCAATTCGTGTGACATACTGGCGAGGAAAGCGCTCTTTACGCGGTTGGCGTGCTCGGCGACTTCGCGCGCTTGCTCGGCCTCTTTCACCTGGGCATTCAAATCTTCAACCAGCTCTTGGATGCGCTGTGCCATCAGGTCGAACGTCTCGCCCACTTGGCTCAGTTCGTCGCCGCCTTCCATGCCAGTGCGCGCGGTTAAATCGCCCCGCCCCAGCCGTGTCGCCACTTGCTGCAACCAACTAACGGGCACTACCACACTATTGAAGATATAGAAGGAAACGACCAATGTCGCCGCCACTGCGCCAAGCGTCAACAGTAATGCCGTACTTTGTGTATTTTGCACCGATGCATTGACTTCGGCTTGACGCGCATCAAGCGCAGCATTCTCCTGCGCCACCAATTCATCGATAATAATCAGCAACTCTTCTTCAAGGTCTTCTAGAGTGACACGCAACGGATGCAAGGCCTCGTGATTTTCCACCACCGAGCCAGAAGTCACCACCTCGACCACAGCATCGCTGGTTTCTAGTAATTGTTGCACCAGCGTATTCAGTTCTTCAACTTGTGGCGCCCGTGTGGGGTCTTCGCTGATGATGTCGGTATAGCGCTGCAACACGACATCGAAATCGGCCACAACCTCTTCTAGCTCTGCTAGTTCAGATTCTTCATCGTCGTCGTCATCAGCGGCATTACTGGTTTCGTCGTCGTCATCAGTGGTGGCATGAGTCGCACCTGCTTCGTCTTCTTCCTCAAGCAAGTTATCGAGAACTAGCTCGTTGCTTGTAGAAATGAGACGTGACACATCAAATTTGAGTGCATCCAATGCCTGCACTGCCTGTATGTTCACTTCATTGGCCTGTTCAAAATCTTCAGCGAGGGTATTGATAGCGTTGTTAGCAACGACTACCACCGCCACAACAAATATGACTGGCACTAAAAATGCCAATATCAAACGTGCGCGAAAACTCAGTTGAGGCATAAACTATAGTCTCTTTCATACAGTTATTAACAGTCTCCTTGAAACATTATACATTACATCATCTAACAGCGTTCAGTATGGTTATGAAAAATATGTGAAAAATTTCGCGTTATAAAAAAGGCAAGCCCCCCGCATCAGTGCGAGGGGCTTACAAAGGTTAGCGCTGGAGGGGTTCTACGCCAAAGGCTCGTCCAAATCGTCAAGCGTGACAGTCTCGTGCATGTCGCGCAGTAAACGGTCGATTTCATGCTGTGGTACTTGGTAGCGGGTGCGTAACATCCGCCGCAAATAGTCCATACGGCTCTCGTTGAAAAGGCTATCTTGCTCTTGCAGGAATTCCCACTCGCGCAGTAAAGCCGCTTTCAACGCACGATAGTCTACTGGCTTCGACAAGAGCGACATGGCTTCTTCCTTTCACACTCACCGAACGGGCAAACAACCACCATCCACTTTCATTATACCCTCTAAATACCAGTTTTTCATCAGACCGTCTTCATTATATATAGGGAACTGCCCTACTCCGCCGCTGCTATCGCTTGCCGTAGCGCCGCCGCCACCTGTTGTTGCTGCTCTGGTGTGATATGTGGCCACATCGGCAAACTGAGCACCTCGCGCGCGGCTTGCTCGGCCTGTGGCAAATGCCAATCCTGCCCAGCGTACATGGGCAATTGGTGCATAGGTACAGGGTAATAAATCATCGTGCCAATGCCCGCCTCTGCCAAGAGCGCCTTCACGCGGTCGCGGTCAACACCCTTAAGCCGTATCGTGTATTGGTGGTAAATGTGCTCGCGCTCTGGTGCAGCGAACGGCGTCACCACCTGCGGCATGTTGGCCAGCAGTTCATCATAACGCGCCGCTGCCTCGCGCCGTAGCGCATTCCATGCGGGGATATGCGGCAGCTTCACCTGTAAAATGGCCGCCTGCAGGGTATCCAACCGCGAGTTATAGCCCACCGCTTCATTATAGTATTTGCGCCGCGAGCCATGTTTGCGCAACATGCTAACCGCTTCAGCTATCCCGTCGTCATTAGTGGCTAAAAAGCCCGCATCGCCATATGCGCCCAGATTTTTCGTGGGATAGGCAGAAAACGCGCCCGCCACGCCCATCGTACCAGCATAGCGCCCGCGATAGGTCGCCCCAAAAGCCTGCGCCGCATCCTCCACGACGGCAATCCCCCGTTGCCGCGCCAAATGCATCAGTTCGTCCATATCAGCCATTTGCCCGAAGAGGTGCACGGGGATAATCGCCCGTGTGCGTGGGGTAATGGCCGCCGCCACTTGTGCCACATCAATGTTGAACGTCTGCGGGTCAATATCGACGAAAACCGGTCGCGCGCCCATGTGATGAATGGCTTCTGCCGTGGCGAAAAAGCTGAACGGCGTGGTAATCACCTCATCACCCGCGCCAACGCCCAACGCCCGCAACGCCAGCACCAGCGCATCTGTGCCACTGTTCAAGCCGATGACGTGCTTAACGCCCAGCATCGCCGCCACCGCTTCCTCGAACTCGCGCACCTGCGGCCCCATGATGAAGCGGCCACTCCGCACGACGGCCTCAAACGCCGCGTTCAATTCATCCCATAAAAGCTCAACTTCGGTAGACAGGTCTAAAATGGGGATTTTTATCTCGCTCATTGTCGCTCCAATTTTCCAAAACTGCCCCCAACATTCCCCGCCATACTACCCGCCCCCGCCCAAGTTCGCTATAGCCTAATGGGCACGGGCAGCAAAAACCCCCACAATGACTATACTTAAGCCAATGTCCCCTGTGGAAAGGTTATCCCCATGCTTGTTCGTTTCACTGGTCTGTTACTA
>DAOTWU010000248.1:0-6616 GCA_034435735.1 Anaerolineae bacterium
TCATCACAGCGATGCTTGATGGCCAACAACCAACTATTTATGGCGATGGCTTACAAACGCGGGATTTCACCTATATTGATAACGTCATTCAAGGCAATTTATTGGCTGCTGAAGCTCCCGACGCCGCTGGAGAAGTGATTAATTTGGCAACAGGCGGGCAAGTGAGCATCCTAGAACTTGTCGATAAAATCAACAATTTGCTGGGTACGCAATTTAAGCCAATCCATACTGAGCCGCGCAAAGGCGATATTAAGCATTCACGAGCAAGTATTGAAAAAGCGCAAAAACTGCTGAACTTTAAGCCAGTAGTAAATTTTGAAATGGGGTTAGAGCGCACTGTCGCATGGTATCAGGAGAGAAGTTGATGCGCGTTTTGCATCTGATAAAAGTAACGGGGGTCGCAGGGGCAGAGCGCCATTTGCTCATGCTCTTGAGCGCCTTACGCGCCCGCGATGTTGATGCCCGTCTCGTGCTGTTAGTAGAGCGCAATAATCCAGTAGATGCGATGGTCGCCGAGGCAGAAAAGCGCAACATCCCAGTAGAGCGAGTGACGATATATGGTCATCGCGATATTCTACTGCCGTTGCGTTTGCGCGGTGTCATTCGTCGCCATAAACCTGATATAGTCCACACCCACCTACTTCATGCCGATATGTACGGCATCCCCGCGGCCAAGCTAGCTGGTGTCAAAACCGTCATCACCAGCCGCCACAATGATGATGACTTTCGCACACGCGGCAGTATCCGCTTCATCAACCGCAGCTTGTGGCCAATGGTGAGCGCCGCAATCGCTATCTCTGACGCTATTCGCAAATTCACAATTGAAGTAGAAGGCGCGCCCGCAGAAAAAGTGCACACCATTCGCTATGGCATGGAACACACCTCCGCCACCGATGAAGCTATACGGCAAGCACGGCAGCAACTACGGCAGTCTTTGGGTGTAGAAGAAGATACGCCGTTAGTGGGCATGGCTTGCCGTTTAGTCACACAAAAAGGGGTCAACTATGGCCTTGTCGGCTTCAAACTGGTAGCCGATGAATTCCCGAATGCACATCTTGTCATTGCTGGTGATGGCCCTTTGCGGCAACAACTTGAATATGAAGCGCGGGCGATGGATATTCACCAGCGCACCCACTTTCTCGGCTGGCGTGATGATGTGCCACAGATTATGGCTGGTTTAGACATTTTCTTAGCCCCTAGCCTATGGGAAGGCTTTGGACTGGTGCTATTAGAAGCGATGAGCAAACGTCTGCCCATTATAGCCAGCAATGTGAGCGCCATTCCCGAAGTGGTGGCCGATGGCGAGACGGGCATTCTCGTGCCACCGCGTGATAGCGAGGCGATTGCCCAAGCGCTGCGGCTATTGCTCGCCGATAAAGCCCTACGACGGCACTTAGGCCTAGTAGGAGAAGATAGGCTAGAAACCCATTTCAGCGTTGGCCGTATGGCTGATGAGACATTAAACCTTTATCGTCAGGTGAAATCATGATTCAGGAAAATCCATTGAATACAGCACAACAGCGTGCCCTAAGCGCGATTGATGAAGTTCGCCAGATGACAAATCGCTATCTGGGCAGTATGTATGCCAAACTATTTCTGGTGCTATCGCCGTCAGTGATGATTTTTACAGCGGCAGTGCTGGTTGTATCATCTGTTGGCGCAGCGGCCTTCTCTACAGGTGAAAGCCCACTGGTGTTGGGGGCGATTAATGCGGCTGGACTTGTTGGCGGGTTCATCTTGGCTTCATTGCTCTTCCGCCTACAAGAACGCCGTTATAGTGGTTGGAAGCGTTTCCGCCAATTTTTGACGCTCGCCCGACTTATCGCAGATTTGAAGAAAGCCGTCCATCAAGACATAGCTACCAGCACATTACAGCAGCAAACAGAAACCCTACTCCATGAAGCGGATATTTACGCCAGCCTGATGGAAAACAAAGACTAGTGGGGCGGATGATGAGCCAATCCGATGCAAATAAAACGCCCGAACCGATACGGGTGATGAACATCCTCGCCCGATTGAATATCGGCGGCCCAGCCATTCACGTTTCGCTACTCACGGCGAAAATGTGCCCACCAGATTATGAGAGTGTCCTTGTCACGGGCACAATCGAATCTGAAGAAGGCGATATGGCTTACTACGCAGAAGAACGAGGCGTACAACCAATATATATCCCTGAACTTTCGCGCAATCTACACCCTATACGCGACCTTGTCGCTCTATGGAAACTTTACCGCCTGATGCGCCAATGGCGACCGCACGTCGTGCATACCAATACGGCAAAAGCGGGATTTGTGGGCAGAACAGCGGCGTGGCTGGCGCGTGTGCCCGTTATTGTGCACACGTTTCATGGCCATGTTTTCCACAGTTACTTTGGACCATTAAAAACCCGCCTATTTCTCTATTTAGAGCGTTTTGCCGCCCGTCTATCGGATACGATCATCACACTCACCGATAGCTTGCGGCGAGAACTAGCCGACCAATATCACATTACACGCAAGAGCCGCATCACGGTTTTACCATTGGGGCTAGATTTATCACCCTTCACCGAGATGCAACGACATCATGGCGCATTCCGTGAGGCATGGCAAATTCCACAAGATGCACCACTCATCGGCATTGTGGGGCGGCTTGTTCCAGTGAAGAACCATGAGCTATTTTTGCACGCCGCCGCCCTCATCCGCGAAAAGCGCCCAAATGCACATTTTGTAATTGTGGGCGATGGCGAAACGCGCCCAACTTTGGAAGCGCTGGCGGCACAACTGGGGCTAACAGATTGTGTGCATTTTACTGGCTGGCAAAAAGCCGTAGCCCCCATTTATGGTGACATGGATGTCAATGTCATCAGTAGCCATAACGAAGGCACACCAGTTTCCGTTATCGAAGCGCTAGCAGCAAGTTGCCCCACAGTGGCGACAGCGGTCGGCGGATTGCCCGATTTATTAGAAGGCGGCGTATTAGGGCGCTTAACCCCGCCAGGAGATGCGGAAGCATTGGCACAGGCCATTATCGACACACTCGATAACCCGCCTGATATGGAACAAGCAAAACAGGCGATGGTAGACCGCTATGGGATAGACCGTTTAGTCCGAGATTTGGATAGCCTGTACCGTGGATTGCTCACTAAAAAGGGTTATCGCACGACGCCATAAACGCGCCGTGCGATTATCTCTTTAACTCGATTCTAGCGAATGCTCGCTGCGGAAGCGCCACACATACCACATAACGCCCACCATAAGCATCAAAAGCGCGATAATCCAGCCAATATAAAGCGGCACTAGCAACTTTTGAACGTCTAGATAGCCAATGCTGAGAATACGCTCGCTATAAGTTTGTACCAAGCCAGCGCCCCCCAATGATAACGCCCCTCCCAATAGGCCTAAAGCCACCATCCAGAAGGAGAACCAGCCGCGCGTTTGAATGACTTTGATGGTGCGTTTGGCGCTGATATAAGCGCCCATCCCCAAAACAGCGGCAACAGCAGCAAAAACGGTCAACTGGTATTGCAAACTATCCAGCCATGTTCCCACCGTCCACTGGCGCACACCGGGTAGAAGCGATAAAGCGCCAAGAATGCCCCAGCCGATACTATAAAGTCCTACAACGAGAATACACCAGCGGATAGGTGCTGTGACTTTGAGATAGCTATCATCTAACAAAACGCGGAAAACACGCCCGATAAATACCAATATACTCAATGGCACAAAAAGGAAAGCGATGGTAGAGAGCGCCGTTGATGCGCCGAAAGTATAGAGCGGGGCTATTGTCAATAGCGCACCGCTGATGACCATAAATGTTGCGGCTGTGTAAAGGGCGGATACGGCCATATTCTGCAAATCAGCCTCGCGGGCGAGCAGCCAGAAGAGCAACACCAAGGCCATCAAGGTATAACCAATGTTGACCTGCAAACCCAACGACAAAGAGCGCAACACACGGTCTTGCTGGTAATCGATAGCGGGCAAAATACCAAGCGCAACCCCTACAGTCAAACTAACAAGCCCCGTCAGCCAAACGAGCTTAAACGCCTCCATCCCACCCTCAGTGAGCATGGCAATGAAGAACAGTATCAGGGTGATGATAAGCAGCACATCTAGCAACGGCGGCAACGATAGTAAATAGCGCCCCTCGAAAATACCCAGAAAACTCGCCAAAACCGCCAGAATGTTTAAGGTGGTTAACGCGCGATAGGCCCATAACAGGGCGGCCTTTTGAGGCGAAACAAGCGTTAATTGCAACGACGTGTTATAGGTAACGGCATAAACACCACCAGCCAACAAGCCGTTAATCACCGCTAGCTGTAGCAAGACATCGGAAAAAGCCGCGACATGTTTATAGGGCACACCAAGCGCCAACGGGTCTGCTGGCAAGAATTTAACAGCGGTAAAAAACGCCGCCGCACCATAAAGCAATAGCAGTAGAAATGCTTGCCCCAATATGCCGTAAATAGTCCGTTCTGTTGCGTTCATTATTCCCCCGCCTCCTCTTCTTCAGTTAGTGTCATCAAAAAGGCTATGAGATTATTGAGGTCATCGCTACTGAGCACTTCTGCCAAATTCTGCGCCATGACATTCTCAAAGCCATCAACCACATAAGCGCCGGGGTCAATGATAGATTGGCGGATATATTCTTCCGCAGAAAGGCCATCGACACGGCGTGCAGCACGGTCTGCTATACCCGCAAGCGACGGTCCAACAATAACAATATCTGGTTCTAGAGAATGGCAGGTCGAGCATACAGCGGGCGCGCTAGAAAATAGGCGGCGTCCTGTTGCTACGGGGTCATTACCATCTACTGCCATGCTGTCATCACCAGCGGCGACCACACTCACAGCGCCACCGGCAACCTGTATTAGGCGGGGTGGCCATGACTGACCAGCTTTTGAAGCGTCTACATAGCTGAGAAAGGCAAAGAGTTGGTTGACCTCTTCACGGCTGAGGAGAAAGCGCGGCATCATTCTCTCATTGGGATGAAAGGCGTTGGGATTCACTAAAAATTCACGGATGTAACTTTCACCGCGCATACTGGCAATATGGGTTAAATCTGGGCCATAAAGGCCGCCTTGTCCATAAAGCGTATGGCAAGTTTCGCAGCCCTGTACTTGCCATACCGTTTGTCCAGCCGCAACATCTTCGGGCGGGGCGCTGCTATTGAGCGCTTGGCCGCTCATCAAGACCAGAATAGCCAGCGCGATAATTAAGCCAATGACGAAAAAGGTGCGTGAGCTGAACATCAGACACTCACCCCCTCACTCAATAGAGCCAACACAGTATAGGCGGTATAGACAAACGCCAATACGAGTAAAGCCATACAGAGAATAAATGCACCGCGCCATACGAAGGTGAAATACAATGGTCGTTGTTCCATAAAAAATCCTTTCAAAAACAAAAAAACGGCGATAGTTATCTTGATTAACTGGAATGAAGGAATAGTGTAAGGCAGCGACGCACAAATAGATATTTGTTGCGATTATATTGCGGTGTAGACATTCTGGCAAAAATTTATCGAGCTGTCGTTGACGGCTTGGGATGTGACCGTTATACTTCAGCTATAGATATAAACCAATGAGTTGAGGATATAACAATGGCAGACGAAGTGCAGCAATTAGACCCGGAATTACTTGAAATTTTACGCTGCCCGGTCGCCGTACACGATAAGGACAAGGGCGAAGACCCCGGACGCCTTGAAGTTGTGCGTGATGGTCACTGGCTTTACTGCCCGGATTCCGGCTATAAATACCCCATTCGCGACGGTATTCCGGTCATGTTGATTGATGTCGCAGAAAAATGGAAAGACACCCCAGTTGAAGATTTACCCGTTCCTCCTCCGGCGGAATAAATAATCTCAGAATTAACCATAAGCCCTTGCCGTGTGCAGGGGCGTTTTATTTTCTGCAGGCAGAAAGAAAACTGCTATAATGCAGGCGTATTTGATAAAGAGGGAGATTGTGAGCAATGAGAATAGGGATTGTGGGCAGCGGCCTGGTTGGGGCAACGGCTGCATATGCCTTAGTCATGCGTGGGGTCGGTCGCAGTGTTGTCTTGGTTGATCTCAATCAAAAACGGGCACAAGCCGAAGCAGACGATATTTACCACGCTGTGCCTTTTGCCGCACCATTAGATATTGTGGCGGGGGATTATGACGCACTGAAGGGCTGCCGCATTGTTATCATTGCGGCTGGCGTCAACCAGAAGCCCGGCGAAACCCGTTTACAATTGCTAGAGCGTAACGCAGCAGTTTTTCGGCAGGTCGTTCCGTCTATTTTGACTGTCGCACCAGATGCCCTTTTACTGGTGGCAACAAATCCAGTTGATATTATGACGCATTTGGCGGCACGTTTTGCAGCAGAACACGGTGTGCCATCCTCTCGCGTCATTGGTTCTGGTACAACGCTAGATACAGCCCGCTTTCGGGCGTTGCTGGGGCGGCACTTAGGCGTCGATGCCCGCCATATTCATGCTTATGTCGTAGGCGAACACGGCGATAGTGAAGTGTTGACGTGGTCGCTGGCAACGGTTGGCGGCATCCCACTAAAAACCTATCTTGAAGAACGTGAAATCAAACTGGACGAAGAAGACCGTCAACGAATTGACAAAGGCGTCCGCAATGCCGCCTATCACAT
>DAOTWU010000249.1:0-2146 GCA_034435735.1 Anaerolineae bacterium
CGGATGACAACATGAAGCAGCTGATTCTTCAAACATCTAATCTCGCTATAGGCTATCGCGATTCTCGCCAATTGCGTTATGTCGCCAAGCAACTCAACCTGTCACTATATGCAGGGGAACTTGTGGCCTTGGTTGGCCCTAACGGTATTGGTAAATCAACCCTGTTACGCACTCTCGCGGGTATGCAGCGCCCACTAGATGGACATGTTGAACTATTGGGGGATGTCATCCATACGCTTCCAGCAGAAGAACGCGCCCGTCGCCTCAGCGTTGTTTTGACTGACCGTTTAGATATGGGCTTGATGACGGGCTATGACTTAGTAGCGCTTGGGCGCTATCCCTATACTGGTTGGGCGGGGCGTCTGATGCCAGAGGATGAAGCAGTAGTTCGCTGGGCTATTCATGCTGTGGAAGCGGAACATCTCGCCCCGCGCTATTTACACGAACTCAGTGATGGCGAGCGCCAAAAGCTCATGATTGCGCGCGCCCTCGCCCAAGAACCCGCTTTAGTCATTCTTGATGAGCCGACGGCTTATTTAGATTTGCCCCGCCGCGTAGAGGTATTGCGCCTCCTGGCTAATCTAGCACACACATCAAGCCGCACATTTCTACTCTCGACACACGATTTAGATTTGGCGCTAAAAGTAGCTGACCGTATGTGGCTTATGGGGGAGAACGGGGCTTTTTACACCGGTGCGCCGGAGGATTTAGTGCTTAGCGGTGTGTTCGATGCTGTTTTCAGCACAACCGGTGTGCGTTTTGATATACACACTGGCGCGTTTGATTTTTCTTCAAATGATGGTGCAGAAGTTGCCATTATTGGAGATAGCGCTATTGCCCTTTGGACTGGCCGGGCTTTGAAGCGTCGCGGCTTTCGCCCCGTCTATCTAAAGCAAGCACCTGCCCCTATAACTTACATAGAGCCTTTTTCGGATGGTTGGCGGTTGCATGTTGATGGTGAAACCCGAACCTTCCAAAGTATCCATGAATTGTTACAGGGGCTTGAGGCTATTTATGCTTGATGTTTGCGTTTCTCCAGCACAATGCTTCCTAAGGTGAATACTGTTCCCAGTATTCCGATGATGATAGCAGGTGTTCGCCACCAAGGCGTTTCACCTGTATCTGGTAAGCTTTGTACCCGAACCCGCATTAATGTGGTGGTTGCATCCCCTTGTATGTCTACTGTGGCGGGGTCATCAGTGACGATACTATCGAAGTTGCTACCACTAATTAGCCCTTGTGCGCTGATACTGTTGACTGTTATCGGTAAATCGTCATCAATGGTCACAACATAAGTGAACTCAACTTGTTGCCCCGCATCAATCGTACCAATATTGACCTGTAATGTGTCATTTGCCTGTTGTAGTGCAATTACAGGCTTTGCGGCTTCGGCTTGCGCCAAAATGATACCTATCCCCAGCAGGCTGATTAACAGGATGATAGTGATATATCGCTTGTGAATTTTCATGTTCTTTTTCCTCATTAATCCTCAAAGTCGCTTAGGGAAGTGTGCAAGCTGCTGCGCCGTAAGTTGGTGGGGCATTAACGCCGCTTTCTAGCACAGTTGCTCCACCATTCACTGCGGCTAAGTTTGCCGCGTTGGTTTGGGTGACATTGAACACTGAACCATCAAAATCTAGCTCAATATCTGTTGCGGCTGTGCCTGTCAATGTATTGCCCGACACGTTGGCGCATACCGTAGAGCCTGCACCTGGAGCAGTATCTTCAGACTCAATGTAGATGTTGGGGTCTGTTCCGCTTGTGTTGATATTGTTGCTGCTTGCTGTGATGTTTAGCGTGGTTTCATCTTTTGCTTCCGCAAAAATACCTTCTCTAGCCACACCACCCGTTACACCAATGTTGTTGTTGCTGATGAGCAGGGTGGCTTGCCCCGTATCTGCTGTACGGATGAACATACCTTCACGAGCAGCTGTATTGATGGTGTTGCCGCTGATGGTCAAACTGGCTGATGTGTTGTCATCTACAATCATATCGATGCCGGTGCGAGGTGCTGGGCTAATGGTATTGTTGACGATTTGCCCCGTGAGCGATGCGCTATCGCTGAAAGATAGCACAATGTGCCGTGTGCCAGCGTTAGCCATGTTAAGTGTGTTGTTATCAATATCGATGGCGTAATTGCCAAGCC
>DAOTWU010000250.1:0-3080 GCA_034435735.1 Anaerolineae bacterium
ACTGTCAATATTGGACGCACAGGCAAAGTGACCCCAACAGCACAATTAGAGCCTGTTTTCGTTGGTGGTGTCACTGTGTCAAATGCAAGCCTGCATAATTATGACCAGATTGAGGCGCTTGATATACGCATTGGTGACATTGTCATTGTGAAGCGTTCTGGTGATGTTATTCCCTATGTTGTTGGGCCAGTCACAGGGGCAAGAACGGGTGATGAAAAACCCATCATTCCCCCAAAGCACTGTCCCCATTGCCAAACAGCTCTAATACGACCAGAAGGTGCAGTAGATTTATTTTGTCCCAATCCGCGCTGCCCAGAGCGCGTTTTTAGGGCCGTAGAGTTTTTTGTTTCACGTGGGGCGATGGACATTGAGGGAATGGGGCCACAGACAGTTAAAACGTTGATAGAACAAGGGCTTATCACAGATATTGCTGATATTTTCACTTTACAGCCAAAGCCCTTATTAGAGTTGGAAGGATTTGCAGAAAAAAAGGTGGAAAACCTCATGGCTTCTATCGAAGCAGCAAAGCGGCGGCCAATGCCACAATTATTGGCATCGCTAGGGATTGACGGGGTCGGTGAAACCGTAGCGAATTTACTTGCAGAACGATTCGGTTCTATAGAAGAATTAGAAGCAACAGCCTTAAGAGTCCATGAAGCACTTAAAGCCTTTGAAGAGGCTGCTGCCCCCTTATTAGTCAATGTACCAGAGATGGCAGATATAGACCCTGATAACATTGGGCGGGCTGTACAACGTCTCCGTAACCCACTCGTAGAATTAGCGCCACGCTATGTTGGCGTGGAAAACTTTCAAGGGCGATTGGCTCGTGCGATTGCCCCCCTGCCCGACCTTGCGCTTGATGCAGACCATACAGAATCTGTAACCAATGCATTAAAGGCGGTCATTAAAGCAGCAGAGCCACTATTAACTATAGAGGGCTTAGGTCCTATTTTGGTGAAAAACATTGTTGATTGGTTCGCCGATGATTTTAATCGAGAAGTGCTCGCAAAAATGCGGACGGCTGGAGTACAACCACCGAAATCCGTACAAAAACAGACGAGTAACGCATTAGAAGGGCTAACTTTTGTTATCACAGGCACACTCCCGAATTTATCCCGCGATGAAGCAACAGCACTCATCAAGTCACATGGGGGGCGAGTGACGGGGAGCGTAAGCAAAAAGACCAATTATGTGCTAGTCGGGGCATCACCGGGAAGCAAGGCCGAGAAAGCCAAACAGCTAGGCATTCCCATCATTAGCGAAGAAGATTTGCTGGCAATGGTCAATAAACAGTGACATATTGCAACTTGAAAAGTCTAGTAGACAATGCTATAAGTCTGCGCGCGGGATGGGGCTGCCCCATCCTGTTTTATGTCTGATAGTAGAGTCCCATCTGAAAACCATGCCCGAATTGAATCATAGCTTCATCACATTTCTCATCGTTGGTTTTCTCGCACAATTTATCGATGGTAGTTTGGGAATGGGACAGAAGGTCACATCAACAACCTTTCTGCTTAGTTTGGGCGTCCCGCCAATTTTCGCCAGTGCAAGTGTCCATACTGCGGCGATATTCACTGGGGCGGCATCTGGGGCAGCACACTATCAATTTGGTAACCGCAACCGTCAACTATTTAAGAAATTGTTGATACCTGGCATGATTGGCGGGATTTTAGGCGCAATTTTACTCTCGCATCTGCCAGTAGAGATTATTAAACCCTTTGTAGCAATTTATTTGCTAGCAATGGGGTTGCGGATATTGTACAAATCTATAGGGCAGCAGGCATATCTCTTCATTGGGGGTAATATACGCCTTATAGGGTTTTTAGGCGGTTTTTTCGATGCTATTGGTGGCGGCGGTTGGGGGCCGATTGTCACCGGAACACTAATTTGCAACGGATATAAAGCGCCTGTAGTTATTGGCACGGCCAACATGGTAGAGTTTTTTGTAAGCCTTGTTCAGGCGACAACATTTTTCACCATTCTCGGCACGCTTAATCTTACCATTGTTGGTGGCCTCATTATTGGTGGTGTATTAGCAGCCCCCATCGCGGCGTGGCTTGTGCGCTATTTGCCAACGAGCAAATTGATGGTTGCCGTTGGTATCTTGATTATCATCTTGAGCTTACGCACCTTATTATTAACCTTTACAGGCTGAGGGAATGATTATGACTGGCACTATAACCATTGCGCCTTCTAGGGAAAAACCCATACTTAATCGCCACCCATGGATTTTCTCTGGCGCCATCCAACAAGCTCAAGATGCTGTACCTGGCGCAATTGTTGACGTTGTAACCCACAAGGGCGCATTTTTGGCACGGGGTTACTGGAATCCCAAATCTCAAATACAAGTGCGCATTCTCACATGGGAAGATGAGCCAATTAACGATGTGTGGTGGCAACGGCAACTAAAGCGAGCTGTTGAAATACGGGCAGCATATCACCATTCCACAGAACCACGCGGCTACCGATTAGTAAATGCTGAAAATGATTATATCCCTGGTCTTGTGATTGATCGTTATGGCGATTATTTAGTGTTACAGGCATTGACACTCTATATTGACCAACAGAAGCAACAAATTGCCGAGCAACTCGCTACAATATGCCGACAGCTCAATATGCCTATAAAGGGAATTTATGAGCGCAGTGATGTAGATGTGCGAAAGAAAGAAGGACTAGGTCTCACAACGGGCTTATTATGGGGTGAAGAGCCACCTGAATTAATTGAAATTGTTAGCGGCGGTAAAGTGCGGCTCATAGATATTCGGCATGGCCATAAAACAGGCTACTATCTTGACCAGTTGCACAATCAAAACATGCTCCCAAGTTTTCTGGCATCACACGGCTTGCACGATGGCCATACCCGTATTTTGAATTTATTCAGTTATACAGGCGGTTTTGGACTGGCGACGCAAGGGCACGTTACCAATGTGGACGCATCTCGTCCCGCACTAGAGCTAGCGGAAGCCATCTACGAGCGCAATCAATGGGAAGAAGAACGAGTTGATTTTATCCAAGCAGATGTTTTCGACTTCCTGCGAGACCAGGCCGAAAATGGTGAGCTATATGATGTTGTTATTCTA
>DAOTWU010000251.1:0-5740 GCA_034435735.1 Anaerolineae bacterium
CGGTCATAGGAAATTTGGACATAGAGCCGCACATTATCGCCAGTATAGTAGCGATACCAGAAGTATAGCGTTGGTAATTCACTGACATCGACACCGCGCAGGTCAATGATGGTACGCATCTCCGCCACATTGAAAGTGTCGATTTCTGGCACAACTACCGGTGAGGAAGGTGGCGAGACACTTTGAACATCGCCCGTATCCATATCAGTCGCACTGTCATGAATGGCGAATAAGCCGTTACGGGCTTCCCAGTCGATAACTTCCCATTGACCGCCCAAAATCCAGTTCGAATCCCAGTTGGTATCAAAGTCGAAGTCATCGAAGAATTCCTCACCATCACCATTGCCAAGGCTTGCGCCACCGGCGGCGGTGCGGTTCTCGCTGGTTGGCCACAGTTTCCAGTCTTTTTCAATCCGCTCTTCTAGGATGATGTTATCGATGTACACACCATCGCCGATACGGCTATTGCTGTTCGCCTTCAAACGGAAGCGGAATGAAATGTCATCGTCATATGGGTCTACAGAGCTTGGGTCAAAGCTGCTCATCACTGGCGCTAGGTCAACCTCAACATATTCCCAGGCGATATTGCGCCGTGTTCGGCTACTTGGTGAACTTGTCCGTGTCGCCATACTGTCTTGGTAGCGCCAGATTTCGTTCCACGTGGTGTCGCCATTGCGCTTCCACTCAACAGCGAAGTAGTCGCCGCTGTCAATCTCGCCACGGCGGAACCAGAAGGTCAGCACTGGATCGACTGCTGCCGTACCGTCGTAAGTGCAGAGCGATGCGGGCGTGACATTACACGCGGGCGACATGGTATTTTCTGGCGTGTCGTTCATCAGGTCGAACGGCCACAGGATTTCCATCGCCGAATCTGCATTAGGTGCATATTGGAGCGGTACGCCATTGCCATCAACGCCCGGCGTATCGGTGAACGAGTGCCCTGTGGTTGTTGTGGCTTTGCCATTGCCGCCGAACGCGACCAAGTTGGTGCGGTCCCATGTGCCGCCCATGAGCCAGTTTTGCGTGCCGGATTCCGCATCATCCACAAATGGATAACGGGTGAATTTGGGGCGGCTCTTGCGCTCTACAGCGATGTCGTCAATCCACAAACCATCTTGGCGGGTAGCATCTCTACGCACGGTCATCACAATGCGCAAGCGGAAACGTTTGTTACCTGGTGTCAGCCCTTCGGCATTGACGATTTCCTCAAGGTTGATTTCCGCCTGTTGCATGGATGTTTGGGTGAGGCGACTGCCGTTATTACGCGGGATAATCTGCCCACCGTTCGGCACAACCTTCCAGTCTGCTGCGTCTCCCGCGCTGTAATCATCGAGCGTGTATTCCACTTCAATGCCTGTGCGACGGTCGATATAGTACGAATACCAGAAGGTTAGAATGGCATCTTGGTTATCGCCTTCATGGTCGATTGGCGAAGCGTCCAGGTCTACCCAGCCATTTAACTCCACTGCATGGGTGCGCAACGAGTGCAAATCGTAGTCGCTAGTGGGCGATTGGCTGAAGTTGTTGTAACTGGTATATGGCCATGTTGCCGGGAAGCCATTATCGGAATCGCCGACACTTTCATGAAGCGCCATACCGCCAACCCCGCGCTTATGTTTGTCGGTGAGTTGCCAGCTACCCGTCAAAATGAAGTCATCGAGCTGGTCTGGCGTATCCAAGTTCCAGACTGTGCCAGTGGGGAAGGTCTTCCGCGTGCTGTTATCAATACGGATGGTATCAATATACCAGCGGCGACGGCGCCAGTTATGGTCTAATGCCGCCAACGCAAAGCGGAAGGTCACGCGCTTGCCGACGAAGTTGTCATCAGTTGTCGTTGTGCCATCCCCGCGGACATCCGTCAGGTCAATAACTTGATGCGTCCAGTTGTAATTGTAGCGGCTGTTTGTAGCGGCATTACTGCCGTTATGAAGCGGTACACGAATCCAGTTGAGCGCGCTGCGGTCTAAGTTGCCGCCTGCATCGGTGACATACTCTGCAATTTCGATATACGCTTGCAGGTCGTTGTCCTGCAAATCCCAAATATCCCAGAATGTTAATTCTGGTTGGGTCATGCTATTGGGAATGAGGACTGAGCCGCGCAATTCTAGATGGCAAACTGTAAATCGGTCGGGATCGCCATCTTTATATTCTTCCCACATCCATGGCGCAGAGTTCGCATCGCGCCCGCTGTTGTTGTCGCTGTGGCTCCAGTTACAGTTAGGTTGCCCGCTTGTGGGATTCCAGGAGCTATCCAGCTTCGAGTCATCGGGGTTTGTAGTTAACCCATCTTGAGTAACAATAACTTGCGCTTCTGCCGTTCCAACTTCTTCGTAGAAATCGACACGGAGTGTATACAAGCCCGCGGGAATTGTGCGCGTACCTACTGAGCTGTCTGCTGTGCCATGATACCACTTATCGTAGAGCAAACAGTCGTTGGGGTAGGCGGAACTATCATCATAAAAGATAGGTGATTGCCCACTTTGGCGTGATTGTCCCAGCCCGCCGGGGGTGACACCGGTGGCAGAACAGGTGTTAGGGTCATTACCATACGAGCCGCCCAGAATCCAGATGCGCATACCATTATTAGAGCGCAAGTCAAAGCGTAGCGTCATGGCCTGCTGTAAGTAGATGTTTCTTGTCCAGACGGCTGACCAGTTGTCGCCGGGGTTGCCTGATGGCCAGCTTGGTTGTGGCGCACCGCTACCCCAGTACATATCAATCTGGAATTCCTGGTCTGGCCCTAGCACATCCTTGTTCCAGCCTTCAAAGTCTGGCGAGCCGGCTAATTCGCGGTTGCCATAATACTTGCCATACCAACCATCAGCGCCGAGGAACACGCTATTATCCAACCGCCAGTATTGCAGGTCATCTGCCGTATCGCTCCATGGCGCGGTAAATTGAAAATCGCGCGGCGTTGGCGTTGGCGGTGGTGTAGGTGTATTGGTCGGTGTGTTAGTTGGTGTGACGGGCGTATTGGTTGGTGAAGGCCCTGGTGTTGGTGTTTTACTAGGCGGTGGCAGGGTACGGGTGGGCAGGGGGAATTCCTGTGGCGTTTGTGTTGCCACCCAAGTTACTGTCGCCCAGAAGTCATTAACCCCACCCAACTGCCGTGGTGTTGTTGTCTGTCCTAGTAGGTTATAAACCGTATTGCTGAAAACGTTGCCGATTGCCGGCCCAGTAGCGGCCAGGGCAATGGCAAACCCGATGATGACCAGCACTAGAATTAGCGCATACTCCACCATCGCTTGACCGCGCTCTAGGCGCCGTCGAAATACCCGAATAATCTTCTTGTCACCCATGCGTCGAACCTCGGTCGATACTTTCGCAATTGATGATGCAAATTAAACGGAGAAACCTTCTCCGCTTCTATAATGTTACCTGATATTGCTCGTCTACTGCGTTGCTAATTTGTAGGTGAGTTGTACAGATGCATTGACAAATTTTCGCCCACAAATGATGTGCCTAATGTAGCGCTGTTTAGCGATAATCTTCACTCGTTGCTTCGGCCTAAATTTGCTATCCTTGCACTGTCTTACCAGACCAGAGCGAAAAGAAGGATGAAGCCCGAATGGATGGAACAGCAACAATCATAGATGGTAACGCAGTCGCCGCTCGGATGCGAGAAAAAATTGCCGCCGAGTCCGCCCGATTTAAGGAAAAACACGGTTATGCTCCGGGATTGGGCGCGGTCTTAGCTGGCGATGACCCTGCTTCGGCCATGTATGTGAGGATGAAGCAGCGCGCCTGTGAAAAAGTTGGTATCTCCTCCGTTGCTTACGAAGTCCCCGCAAATGTCAGCCAAGAAGAAGTAGAATCCCTCGTCTCCCAACTTAATGAAGACCCCAAAATTCACGGCATTCTTGTTCAATTACCACTGCCTGATGGCATTGATGAAGAGCGTGTTCTTAGCTGTGTTAGTCTAGAGAAGGATGTTGATGGTTTTCACCCGATTAATATCGGCAAATTAGCGCAAAAAGGCCGCCAACCAACATTCACCCCAGCAACACCGACCGGCTGTATGGTGCTCATTGAAGAGGCGGGCGCTAAAATAGCAGGGGCTAATGCTGTAGTTATTGGCCGCAGTAATATCGTAGGTATGCCAATGGCACTGATGCTTACTAAGGCCAACGCCACAGTTACCATTTGTCATAGCCGCACGCAAAATTTGCCAGAGATTGTAAAACAGGCGGATATTGTTGTTGCGGCGATTGGCCGCCCGAATTTCGTGAAGGGCGAATGGTTAAAACCTGGCGCTGTAGTGATTGATGTTGGTACAAATAAAGTTGAAGACCCGTCAACTGAAAAGGGCTATCGTTGGGTAGGCGATGTGGAGTTTGAAAGTGCGGTACAGGTCGCTGGCGCGATTACTAAAGTTCCCGGCGGTGTAGGCCCAATGACGATAACCATGCTCCTTAAAAATACCGTGAAAGCTGCTTGGCGCATTGCTGGTGAATAAATTAACTGGTTGTTGATGGTGAAGCGGGGGCAAATAGCTCTCGCTTTTTGTTTTTATCGCACAGTTTGCCTGCTTGTCACCCAATAACACTGGTGCTAAACTCTTTCCAATTCTTTTTCGACAGATAGGAGTACACTTTGGGTACGATACTTGTCAAAAACATCCATACCCTTGTAACAATGGACACAACGCGCCGCGAAATTAAAGAAGGCGCGTTATTTATCCGTGATGGCGTCATAGAAGCCGTTGGTACATTAAACGAAATGCCCCAGCAAACCGCTGATGAGGTATTAGACCTTTCCAACTATGTCGTTTTGCCCGGTCTGGTCAATACGCATCACCACATGTACCAAAGTTTGACGCGGGTTCTTGCCCAGGATAACGAGCTATTTGATTGGCTGGTGACGCTTTATCCAATTTGGAGTCGCCTCACTGGTGAGATGGTTTATGTCAGTGCAAAGTTGGCAATGGCCGAACTCATTTTATCTGGTTGCACAACTTCCAGTGACCATCTTTATATTTTCCCCAATGATGTGACCTTGGATGATGAAATTCGCGCCGCACAGGAAATCGGTATTCGTTTCCATGCTGCGCGTGGCTCAATGAGTTTGGGGGAGAGTAAGGGTGGCCTTCCGCCTGATAGCGTAGTGGAAGATGAGGCCGCTATTTTACAGGATACTCGTCGCGTTATTGAACAATATCATGACGCCAATCGCCATGCTATGCTACGTATTGTCGTTGCACCTTGTTCACCTTTTAGCGTGACCCGTGACCTCATGCGCGAAGCTGCTGAATTAGCGCGGAGTTATGGCGTTAGCCTGCATACCCATCTAGCTGAAAACGATAAAGACATTACATTCAGCCAAGAAGTTTTTGGTATGCGCCCCGGCGATTATGCCCAAGATGTTGGTTGGGTAGGGGATGATGTTTGGCATGCACATTGTGTCAAACTCAACCATGATGAGATACAACTGTTTGGCCATACAGGAACAGGTGTTTGTCATTGCCCCAATAGCAATATGCGCCTCGCTTC
This sequence comes from Anaerolineae bacterium, assembly GCA_034435735.1. Lineage (GTDB taxonomy): Bacteria > Chloroflexota > Anaerolineae > Aggregatilineales > Phototrophicaceae > S146-30. The sequence continues at coordinate 5,490 of DAOTWU010000251.1, forward strand.
TGGGATTGCCCCTGTTCGCGCGATGTTGGATGCACATGTTAAAGTGGGGCTTGGCGTGGATGGTTCGGCCTCTAATGACCATGGCAATCTGATGAATGAAGCGCGGCAGGCGATGCTGTTGCAACGGGTAAATGGTGACCCCGCAGCACTCACTGCACGCGAAGCGCTAGAGATGGCGACGTTAGGCGGCGCATCGGTGCTAGGGCGTGATGATATTGGCGCATTAGCCCCTGGGATGTCCGCCGATTTTA
>DAOTWU010000252.1:0-3263 GCA_034435735.1 Anaerolineae bacterium
GGCGCGCAGCGGATGCCATTACCCAAACGCTTGAAGCCGATAAAATGACGCTCACTTATATCTTCAACGTTCTAGCAGCAGATAAGGCCTCTGATGATAAGTTACGCGGCTATCCCTCTTGGATTTCATCGCGCAACTTAGCCAACAAAGCACCAGATTCCGTTGTAGAGGCGCTTATTGAAACGGTGACCAGTAGCTATGATATTGTCGCCCGTCACTACCGCTTGAAGCGCACCCTATTGGGTTATGATGAACTAACCGACTATGACCGCTATGCCCCCCTGCCCATTGAAGGTGTCGAGAGCTTTTATACTTGGGAACAAGCGCGCGATATTGTCCTTGATGCTTACCACACTTTTTCGCCACAGATGGCTGACATTGCGCGCAAATTCTTCGATGAAAAGTGGATTCATGCACCAGTGCGGCCAGGTAAAAGTGGCGGAGCGTTCGCCCATCCAACTGTGCCCTCTGCCCATCCGTATGTCTTGACCAACTACACCGGTCAAGCGCGTGATGTGATGACCTTAGCACATGAACTGGGGCATGGCGTGCATATGTATCTCTCTGGCCAAAAGAATGGTCTATTTGCTCTCTATACCCCGCTGACCACAGCCGAAACGGCATCCGTCTTTGGCGAGATGCTAGTCTTCCAAGACTTGATGCAAAAAGAACCGAGTGCTGCGGCACGGCTGAAAATGATGTTCCAGAAAATCGAAGATACCTTCGCCACAGTGTACCGCCAAGTGGCGATGAACCGCTTCGAAGATGGCTATCACACAGCCCGCCGCCAGCAAGGGGAATTAAGCGCCGAACAATTCAGCGCTATCTGGATGGAAACCCAAAAAGCGATGTTTGGCGATAGCGTCAACCTGCGCGATGAATACAGCATCTGGTGGAGCTATGTCGGTCACTTTGTCAGCGTCCCCGGCTATGTTTACGCTTATGCCTTTGGCGAATTGCTCGTGCTGGCACTATATAACCTCTACCGTGAGCAAGGTGCAGACTTCGTGCCGAAATATATTGACTTGCTGGCCGCTGGCGATAGCGATTGGCCGGATAAGCTTCTGGCGCGCGTTGGTGTTGATTTGAATGACCCGAATTTCTGGCAAGGTGGCGTTAAGGCAATTGAAGAACTGGTTGAGCAGGAAGAGGCTTTAGCACGCGAAGTATATCCAGAACTCTTCGCCTAATTAAGTTCGATAATCTCCACTCACCTACCTATTGAAACGCACTCTATTATTCAGGGTGCGTTTCTTTTTTCTCAACCCACGAGTGAGAAATTATGGTTATACTTTAAGGCGTTATCAGGAAAGGGTGATTATATGACAGTGAATATCGTTTATTTACACGGGTTTGCCTCTTCTCCACAATCGAAAAAAGCGCAAGATATGCGCGAGCGTCTAAAACCTTATGATGTACACTTCACTGTACCAGACTTAAATGTCCCCTGTTTTGAACAATTGAACTTCACCGCTATTCTGGAAAAAGTAGCGCAAACAGTGCGGAATTTACCCGACGGACCTGTTTACCTCATTGGCTCTAGTATGGGCGGCTCAGTCGCGTTGCACTTTGCTGACCGTTATCGTGATGCCGAAGCCAAACGGGTAGAGAAAATGATTTTGCTCGCGCCTGCTATCGATTTCTTCGCCAACCGTCAGCGACAATTAGGCGACAATTGGCTGCAACAATGGAAAGCAGCCGGAAGTATCCCCTTTTACCATTATGGCTATGCTGTAGAAAAACCAGTGCACTATGGCTTAATTGAAGATTTACAGCAGTATGATGGTTATAGCGTCAAACTCGATATACCCATACGCATCTACCATGGCCGCCATGATGACAGCGTAGATTGCCAGCAAAGCGAACGCTATGCCCAAGAAAACAGCAACGTAGAGCTACATATTCTCGATAGCGACCACACGTTACTTGACAAAACTGATGTAATTTTTGAGGGTGTAGTAGCGTTTTTCGGTTTAGGGGAACACAATAATGGATGAGGTAAAGCAATTATACGCAATTGTACACGGTCGGGTTCAGGGTGTGAGTTTTCGCTATTACACAGTGCAGACAGCGCGCACGTTAGGGTTGACTGGCTGGGTGCGCAATTTGCCGGATGGCACGGTAGAAGTTTTGGCAGAAGGCCCCTGTCCACCATTAGAGCAATTACTAGCGTGGCTGCATGAAGGTTCGCCCGCTGCTGTTGTAAAACATGTACATTATGAGTGGCGCGATGCCAGTGGTGAATACCGCGATTTTCGCACGCGCTATTTTAATGACTAACGCCGCCGCACATATTCCACTGTCGCAACTACTAAAACACCAACTTGCACCAAAATAACCACAACCAGCAATGGTGGTAATCCGCCTGTGCTAGTAGCGCTTGGTAACGGGGCTGTTTCTAGTGCTATAGTTGCCGTTGGGAGAATAGAGACACGAATTGCAGGAGTAGCCGTCACCGTGGCAACTGGCTCGGTCGCAACAAATATCGACGGTGGTGGTAATGTCATAGTGGGTGTAGGTGTAAATGTCGCCGTAGGTGGTCGCGGTGATGGTGTCGCAGTTGGCGGTTCAGGTGTTGGGGTATATGTACCATCGGCAGGTGGGATGAGAAATATCTCGCCAATTTCCAGTAAATCATCTTCAGTAATGCCATTAAGCTCTAGCAACATGGGAATATCATCCCAGCCATAGCCATATAAAATTGCAATATGGCCAACAGTATCCCCTGGCTGTATTTGATGCTTGATATTCCCCCATTCATCAATACCAACAACAAAACTCGGTGGCGGTGCGGCGGGTTGTGCCTGTGTATCACCATCGCCATTACTACTAGACGATGTCGTATTCGTATTCGACGGTGAACGCGCGGGCAATGAACCGCTAGGATTGCCAAATACCAGCACAAAAGCGTGGCTACCGTTTGCGGAGTAACTACCAATGCCAATGTCGCTATAGTATGTGCTGGTGAGGCCAGCATAGTGAATTGATGAATTCAGCCAGAATTGCCAAGCGGAGTTTGGTGTGGCATCTGACCCCATATAAATGTTTTCACTGACCCAGTTAGTGGGATAACCAGCTGCGAGGGCGCGGTCTCTTGGCCCTGTGCCGTCTGGGCGGTAGTGGCTGATGCTACCAGTCTCGGCCATCCACTGCGCTTGATTGCGCGCGGCAACACTGAGGGTACTGTTTAGCTGGTAAGCTGGTAATCCCAACGAAGCGCGCAAACTGTTAATGCGCCCCAACAGGTCGCTGACAACATCCTG
>DAOTWU010000253.1:0-1529 GCA_034435735.1 Anaerolineae bacterium
GCGGTGTGACTAACCCCACAATACCAGCTTCTTCATCAGTTAAAGCTTCAGCAGCGGCTCGTAAGTCATCCCATGTCCAATCCGCTGTGGGATAATCCAGCCCAGCAGCGTCGAAGAGGTCTTTATTGTACTGCAGCGCCATGGTAGAGAAATCTTTGGGTGGGCAGTAAAGTGTGCCTTCAAAGGTGAAAATATCCAGCAGTGCAGGGAAGAAGCCTTCTTGGTCTTCAATGTTATCTTCACCAACAGCAACAACACCCGCCGTAGCCCATTCTGGCAATTTGGAGCTATCGATGTAGAAAACTTCAGGATAGTCCCCACTGGCAAAAGCGGTTTGCATTTGAACGTTGTGATCAGTGTTGATTTGCCATTCGACATTAATGCCTGTTTCCGCCATGAAATCATCAATAGCGGCCTGTAGCGCTTCATCCTCTGCAGGTGAAGATGACCAGCCAGCCAGGGTAATGGTTACCCCTTCGCCCTCGTCATCTTGTGCGACAACAAGGCCAATGCTGGCAAATGCTAAAGCAGCAATCAGTAATAAAGATAGAAAGCGAGCGAATTTCATTTGAGCTACTCCTTAAAACTTGCTAAATTGATAGCTTATGTAAGTTGGCTTTATCCAATAAGCCTCACCCTTTCTCCATAGTGGTGTGGTCAAAATACATTTAAGCTCTATGGAGTGAAACCCTAGTAAATCGATTTAGTAAATCGATTTACCTAAATATAGCGCGAAAAAATACCGCTTGTCAAAAAAATAACAAGCGGTAGCAGTAAATTTGTATAAATTATCTAAAGGGGGCAAGTTGAGGGTGAGGCGGGCTATAACCTCACCCTGCTTGTGACATATTTAAGTAGCGATTGTAATGCCCAATTGTTTAACTAGTTTTTCAGTGGCTTCACGTCCTTGCTTCACACAATCGGGCACACCAACACCACGATAAGCGCTACCTGCAAGGCGTATACCTTCAGGCAGAGACTTCTCAATCGTTGATAGCTTCTCTAGATGGCCAACGTCATATTGGGGATTTGCACGTGACCAGCGATATAGACGCGAAAAAAGCGGTTCGGCGGTAATGCCCATAATCTCGCGCAATTCTTCCTGAACAATTGCGAAAATCTGTTCATTATCCAGCGCCATAATTTCAGGGTGACGTGAACCGCCGAAGAATACGCGCAAAAGCCCGTAACCCTCTGGTGCGCGGTGGTGAAATTTTGTCGAAGTCCAAGTTATGGCGTTAATGCGGCGATTTTCACTATGTGGAATGACCAACCCAAACCCATCTAGTGGGCGGGGTATATCAGCTAATGGGTATGCTACTGAAACCGTGCCTGTACTCACATAGCGAATTGTGGCGAGTTGTTCAGATGCTTGCGGAGCAACTTCCCGCAATAAATCCGCAGCAGTATAAGCTGGTGTGGCCAACACAATCGCCGCAGCAGAAAGGGTTTCACCATCAGATAAGCGAACATCAAAACCGCCATGTTCTGCCCTATGAATGGCGCTAGCCGCAACATTTAGACGCAAG
>DAOTWU010000254.1:0-2127 GCA_034435735.1 Anaerolineae bacterium
TGAAGACGTATTCCGCCCGCACCACCGCTCCCCATTCGCCGAGCAAATGGCATTGGCCATCAGCGACGCCGCCCGCCGCTTGCTCCTGCCCGCCATCGAACGCGATGTGCGCCGCCAACTCACGGAAGAGGCCGAGGCGCGTGCTATCGAGGTTTTTGCCCATAACCTGCACGGGTTGCTCAACCAGCCGCCGCTAGCTGGCCATGTCGTATTGGGCATCGACCCCGGCTATCGCACGGGGTGTAAAGTGGCTGTTGTCGATGAAACAGGGAAGGTGCTCGCTACCGAAACCATCTACCCCCACCCGCCGCAGCGCCGCCATAACGACGCGCTGAAAACGCTCGTCAGTCTGATTAACCGCTACGGCGTGACGCTCATCGCCATTGGCAACGGCACGGCCTCGCGCGAGACGGAGCAACTGGCGGCAGAAATCACCCGCGCCATGCCTGATGTGCATTACATCATCGTCAACGAGGCCGGCGCTAGCGTCTATAGTGCCAGTGAACTAGCGGCCAAAGAACTCCCTGGTATGGATGTCACCTTGCGCGGTGCAGTCTCCATCGCCCGCCGCGTTCAAGACCCCTTAGCCGAACTGGTGAAGATTGACCCGAAATCTATCGGGGTGGGCATGTACCAACATGACGTGAATCAGAAAGCACTGGGAGAAGCGTTAGACGCGGTTGTAGAAACTGTGGTCAATCGCGTTGGCGTCGATGTCAATACGGCCTCCGTCTCGCTGTTGACCTATGTCGCCGGCATTGGCCCCAAACTGGCGCAGAACATCGTCGCCCATCGTGACGAAAATGGCCCATTCCCCAACCGCCGCGCCTTGAAGAAAGTAGCTGGACTTGGCCCCAAAGCCTTTGAGCAAGCCGCTGGCTTTTTGCGCATCCGCGACGGAAACGAACCGTTAGACGCCACCGCCATCCACCCAGAGAGCTACGACCTCGCCCATGCAGTGCTAGACTTAGATGAACCACTAGAGCAGTTGCGCGAACCCGCCCGTTTGCACCAACTGGCCGAAGCCTTGAACGCTGGTGTTCCCACGCTGGCCGACATCATCGAGCAGCTGTTGCGCCCCGGCAGAGACCCGCGCGAAGATTTGCCCGCGCCTATCTTGCGCAGCGATGTCCTCAATATGGAAGACCTCATGCCAGGGATGCAGCTCAACGGCACAGTGCGCAATGTGGTGGACTTTGGCGCATTTGTCGATATTGGCGTCAAGCAGGACGGGCTATTACACATCAGTAAAATCCCGCAAGAAGTTATGCTGTATGTGGGCGATGTCATCACTGTGGAAATTCTCAGCGTCGATATAGAGCGCGGACGCATTGGGCTGGGGTGGATTTGAGGAATAACGCCATGAACCTATCATCCGAAGCCATCACCGCCTTTGTTGACGACCTAGCCGCCGTCGATAGTGGCGAGCGCGCTTACAACCACTATGCCCCTACCAATGCGAATAATGACCTGCGCCGCGCCAATTTGTCGCTCTATCTCCAACATATGGCCGAACGCCAACCCGATACCATCCTCATCGCCGAAGCACCAGGGTATCGGGGTTGCCGCCTCACTGGCTTGCCCATGACCAGCCGCCGTGTCATGCTAGAGGGCATAGAGGCGCTGGCGATGTTTGGCGAAGCGCGCGGCTACTGTAACCCGCAAGACACAGGCTTCGAGCGCATTTATAACGAGCAAAGCGCCACCATCCTCTGGGGCACACTGGCAGAGATTGGAGCTGTGCCGTTCATCTGGAGCACCTTCCCATTCCATCCCCACCAACCACAAAAGCCCCTCAGCAACCGCCGCCCCACCAAAACAGAAATCGCGCTGGGCGTCCCATTTATCAAACGGTTATTAGCGATGTATCGTTTTTCGCGGGTGATAGCAGTGGGCAATGTCGCCTATGAAACGCTGAATAAGCTGGGGATAGCTGTCACAGCAAAAGTGCGGCATCCAGCACAAGGCGGCAAAAATGACTTTGTCGCTGGCCTCAAAGCGCTGTTCTAATACCACACAAACAAGCGCCCAACACGGGCGCTTGTTTTCATCTATGAAATTTTTATGAAAAATAGATTGTAATGTTTTTCTTTATTGATTTTAAGGAAAATCTAATTACAATGATAA
>DAOTWU010000255.1:0-2466 GCA_034435735.1 Anaerolineae bacterium
CCATCAGGCGCCCATATCGGGTCAAATATCGCTGCAGCATTGAACCCGCTTGCCGCGGCAATGCTATCGCGTGTATAGGCTGATGCCGAAAAATAATTCAGCGTATCTTGCAAATAGCCATAACTCCCCAACGTATACTCTCCAGTACCAAAGCCCACCATAAAAGGCTGGCTAGCTGTGATACTATCCCCAACTTTGGCGAACATACGCGGGTTGTTCCCTTTTGCTAGCCCCGTTTGATAGATGGAAAGAATACGCGCGGTGGAATGAATGATAATGCCGTTGCTGGTAGGTATTGGATTGGGATTATTAGCAACGGGGACAGTGGCAGCGGGTTGTGGTGCGATGATAACCGCCGTTGGGGGAATGGTCGGCGTTGGTACGAAGATTCTGGGCAAATCCGGCATAGGTGCGTGTAAGGCTATCAACTCACCAAATACCCAACCGCTTTGCCCATCTTTAGTTTCCACTTGATACCAAGTACCATCTGTCGTGATAGCTCGAAGGTAAAGCGGGGTTTGTGGCGGTAATAGCGTAATCGGTGGCTCATAGCGGGTGCTTGGCCCTCGCCGCAGATTGACGCCTAATTCGCCCGTGACGACAGCATCGCCTTCTGGTGTAGGTGTCATTGTTGGCGTGAATGTTGGGGAAGGGGTATAGGTCTTTGAGGGCGTGAATGTTGGTGTAAATGTGTTCGTTGGAGAGGCTGTTGCTGTAGGCGTTATGGTTGGCGTTAAAGTTGGGGTAAAGGTCAGTGTTGGCGTGATAGTGGGGGGATGGGTAGGTGTAACAGTAGGTAGTTGGGCAATAGTTGGCAGCGGCACTTCTTCGGTCGCTGGGGTGCAAGCCCCTATCCCTAGCCATATCCCCCATATGGCTGCCCATGTTAATAAATGCCTTGCCCACACCTTCATGGCTTAACCACCGCCTCGCATGACACCTTAACTCGATTATAGGTAGTGGGCATAAAGCTCCCAATAGCACTTTATGCCCGTTCGATGCTTTATAATTCGCCATTCCAACGCGCTGGTGGCGGGGTATTGACCGCTTCTGTTAGGCGGTTATAGGTATGGGGTTTTCTCTGGTGTAGCAGGGGAAAGAGGTTGCGATAGCGCTGCATAGTCTGCGGCTCTAAATCGGCGATGATGTATTCTGTTGTATCGCGCCCCGCCTGCGCCAAAATACATCCCGTTGGGTCACAAATGAAGCTGCTGCCGTAAAATGTCACATCGTTTTCGTGGCCAATGCGGTTTGCCGCGGCGATAAATATCCCATTAGCAATCGCATGACCACGCATAACCGTTTGCCATGCCGCTTGCGAGTCAAAATCGGGGTCAGTTGGCTCACTCCCGATGGCGGTTGGGTAAAAAATAAACTCTGCGCCGTTTAATGCGTAAATCCGCGCCAACTCTGGAAACCATTGATCGTAGCATGTTGGTACTGCTAGCCGTAATAAACCAATATCGTGGACAGGGTGATCCGTCGCGCTCTGGAAGAAATCTGTTTCGTGATAGCCTTCGCCACTGGGAATATGCACTTTTCGCGTTGATGCGATGAGCGTCCCTTCAGGACTGTGGACTGTTGCCGTATCCCAATAGCCGTCATCGGCCTTTTCGAAAATGCTACCCAGTATATAAACGCCATATTCTTGCGCCAACTCACTGAAGAATTGGTCAGATGCGCCGCCGTGTAATGGCTCTGCCCATTGAAAGCCTTGCGGGTCGCGTCTGCCAGGAAAGTAAGGAGAAATGGACAGCTCTGGTAACCCCACTATTTGCGCGCCATCTTTCGCAGCTGCGGCTACCAGCTCATGATAGGTTTTCATCATGGGCGCGCGCTCACCAGGCCAGGCCAGTTGCACTAAAGCAAAACGCACTTTTTCCATACTTAGCCCCCTAATGGTGGGATTAAGGTCGCCAGGAGCGTTAAACCAGCGGCAAATAACGCTGATTTAACCATTACTTTCCGCGCTTGGCGGCGAATTTGCGCTAGCTCTTCTGTATTCTCAATCCGTTCCACACCGTTATCCATGTTGCGCAGACCGCGCGACGCTAGGTTGACTCAAGTTTTTTCATGCGCTTGGAAAAGGCCAACAAAGCCCCCTATCAGCGGTAAAAATATCACCAGTCGCACCCACCATGCCGCATTGCTGAGGATGAGGACTGCCGCCAAAGCAAATGCAACAGCCAACGTGATGACGCCCATATGACGGCGCTTGGCTTGTTCTTTTGTGCCAATGTTAGAGAGATTGGCTATTATTGGTGTGCTATCCAGTAAACGGTTGTTTTCGTTCATGTCTTACTCCACGCTTGATTATTTTCCCCAATCCCCGCCCCACTATAGTTATACGCATAACGGGGGAGAAAGGCGCAATTAGGCCACCACTTCCTGAATAGCATCAGCGAATATCTGAAGCGCCTCATCAATTTGTTCTGCTGTCACAATAAGCGGCGGAATCCAGCGAAT
>DAOTWU010000256.1:0-3562 GCA_034435735.1 Anaerolineae bacterium
CCGCATCTTTGACAGGGAGCAGGTTATCCATATTGCCGGCATAGGTGAGCTTATCAAAAACCACAATACGATATTGTGGGTATGTATTGACCATATGGCGAACAAAGGCGCTACCGATAAAACCTGCGCCGCCAGTGACCAGTAAATTCTTCATCAGGCGTTCTCCGATTGACCTTCTGTGGATGTGGGAGTGCTATCTGATTTTTGCTCAGTTTCGGTTGATGTAGTTGCGCTTGTCGCTTCTTGTTTTGCAAGTGAGCTACCGAGAACGAAACGCTCAATCGCTTCTGCAACACCATCCTCATCGTTGCTGGCGACAACATGGTCGGCGGTTTCTTTCAGTTTGTCATAAGCATTGCCAACAGCAACGCCAATCCCTGCTAATGCGACCATTTCAAGGTCATTTTCGCCATCTCCAATAGCAAGAACATGCTTTGGCTCAATGCCCATATCTTTTAACAGACGTTTAAGCGCTGCACCTTTCGATGCACCTGGTGGCAACACTTCCAGCATTTCTGGAATTTGTGCTTGTGTAAGCGTTACTGAGCCATTGAGTTGCATGCTCAACTGCCAACGCAGTGCTTTAATTCGCTTCTCTGGGCCATATAGGATGAGCTTATTGATAGGCATTTCATCGAGGATGTTTTGTAATGGCCCAATTGCATCTGGCATTGGCTCATGATATTGCGCCAACAATGTCCCAACTGGATGCTCTGCGCGCATTAACAATTGATTGCCGCTATAGGCTACCGCAGTGAAACCTCTATCCTCAGCGAAAGTGAGTACACGGCGGATGATGTCTGGGTCTAATACCTGCTGGTAGCGTAGTGAACCATCACCGTTATAAACAGTCAATCCTTGCGAAAAAATGCCGGGCGTTGTCAACCCTAGTTTGTCGATGATAGAGCGGGCGGAGGTACGAGTTTTGCCCGTGACTAGTACCACCTGTACGCCTTTTTCCATTGCCGTCCGCAACGCTTTTTCTGTGCGTTCGGTCAATTCATGGTTGCTATTGAGCAGCGTGCCATCAATATCAACCGCGATAACTTGAATATCACTACTCATATGATTCTCTCTGAGCTAAACCACCCAAATGGTGCTGTAATCGCCAAGGTTCATTTTTAATGCGCGTGGTTTGCGTTCATCACGTTTCACCTTGGCGTGGCGTCCGATGAGACTATCTTGCAAGCGAACATCGAGGTCTAGTATTTTGCTGTGTTCTAACACAATACTACGTTCGATTTCGCTATTTTGCACGATAACGTCGTGATACACACTGGTAAAAGGTCCAACGTAGCTGTTTTCGATAATGGTGTTTTTCCCAATGACGGTTGGTCCACGAATGATGCTATTGATAATGCTGGCGCCAGATTCAATGGTGACCCGCGAATCAACTTCCGAATTCTCAATGATTGCATCGGGCGCAATACTGGGCGTTAATTCCTCTAATACGTGGCTATTGGCTTCCAGCATATCGATAGGCTTACCCGTATCGATCCACCAGCCTTTATGCACGTGGGGATAAACTTTATACCCATGGTCAATTAACCACTGAATCGCATCGGTGATTTCATACTCACCTCGTGCTGAAGGTTGTATAGCTTTCACCGCTTCAAAAATGTTGTGGTCGAACATATAAATCCCTACCAACGCCAAATTGGATGGTGGGTTAGCGGGTTTTTCGATGAGTTGCTCTATGCTACCGTCATTGCGTAATTGCGCAACCCCATAGGCGGATGGATTTTCTACCTCTTTCAAAACAATTTGACTATTCCAATCAGGATTTTCTGCAAAATCTCTAATTAATGTACTGATGCCGCCTTGAATGACATTATCCCCTAAAAACATCACAAAGCGTTCATCGCCAATAAAATCTTCAGCTATTTTCACTGCATGCGCCAGACCGTCTGGGCTATCCTGTGGGATATAAGTGATTTCAACTCCCCATTGACTGCCATCGCCCAGCGCTTCGCGTATTTCTGGACCGGTATGGCCAATCACAACGCCAATCTCAGTAACACCTGCATCGCGTATAGACTCTACCACACGAACAAGAATTGGCTTATTGGCCACGGGGATGAGTTGCTTTGCTCGTGTGTATGTTAAGGGATATAGACGTGTTCCCTTTCCGCCACTCAGGATTAACCCCTTCATGGTGTATTGCTCCTTATGGTATCAGCCTCCCTTGTAACAGGAAGACTAAAAGAACAAGAACGATCATGACAATTGATAACCCCCATGCCCATTTTAACCCACCCGCTACTGGTGGCATGGCCGCTTTAGATGGTTGGTTGCGCGGTAAATCTTGCCATTTTTTCAGGGATTTAGGCTCTTGGGGGAGTTGTTGTTTTGTCATGTTTCTATTGGCAAACTAATTCATTGGCTAACCGTAGTAACTGCCTGCCGTTTCTCGGTCAGCGTTGGTCAATACAGCGCCAATCAAGCGCACATGAACACGTTCTAATGCATCCCGTGCGCGCGCTGTATGGTCTCTACGTGTGTTTCCAGCTTGCACAACGAGTAATGCCCCATCCAACTTTACACCGAGCACTGCGGCGTCAGTGGCTGCTAGCACAGGAGGGCTATCAAAGAGCACATAAGCCGCCCGTGCCTTAAGGATGCCAATCACTTCTTGCATTCGTTGGCTACTGAGCAAGTCTGCGGGGTTGGGCGGTAGTGGTCCGCTGGGCAACACTTGGAGATGCTCAACTTCTGTCTTGATAAGCGGTGGTTCAGCTAGTGCCGTATCTTCTAACATCATGCTTGTGAGGCCACGCTCATTGGCGACACCCCAAATTTCATGTTGAGCAGGTTTCCGCAAATCGCTATCTACGATAATGGTTTTGTGGCCGGCTTGGGCGAAGGTTACCGCTAGATTGGCCAGAACTTCACTTTTACCCTCGCTTTGCGCCACAGAAGTGATCAACAATGTATGGATTGGGTTTTCCACACTACTAAACATCAAATTAGTGCGTAAAGTGCGAAATGCCTCTGCTGCTTCTGAACGAGGGTCGGTTAGGGTAATGAGTTTAGTATTCCCCATATATTCTCCTTAGGCCGGCAGCTTTCTGGAAAAAACGCTTATTTTAGCGCGCCGCTATTGTATACACACCTTGACTATAGATGTAGGGTTGTTCTTGGGCTGTCATAGGCTAATCATCGGGTAAATTTAACTGTGTAACGTTAAAGTTATTGCTGGTAAATGCCGCTGCAATTTCTGCTAATGTTTGGCCTGTTTCTGGATGTACATAATTGGGCGCAATTTCTGCAAGTGGAACAGCCACATGTGCAAAACGTAAAATATCTGGTTCAGGTACGTGCCACGGCTTTGACCCATAGTCAAAAACGGCCTCATCCCATAGTGCAATGTCAATATCAATGGTACGTGGCGCATTTTTATTATTAGGGTCTCGTACTCGCTTCAACATCTTTTCAATCTTCCCGATAACATCACGCTTAAACGGCCACGCTGCTAAAGATGTCTCCACTTTTGCGGCCATGTTATAAAAATCGGGTTGTTGGGTGTATCCTTGTGGTGGGGTGATATAAACAGAAGAGTAGG
>DAOTWU010000257.1:0-10658 GCA_034435735.1 Anaerolineae bacterium
TAATCGCGGGCGACGTTCAGAATGATGTTGTTGAACTGCACCGTTTCCGCATAGTGAATGTCGGGGTCATAGGCGAATGTGGTGAACACCGGAATCACCCCGCGTTCTGTCAATACGTCGGCAATGCCATACATATAGGATTGGAAAGTGAACGGCGCGGAAATCTGCAAGTCTTGAGAGCCAAAGTAGATAATCGCCACCGATGGCTTGATGATGTTGTATTCACAGTAAATTGGCCCTTCCGTACAAATTTCTGGGTTCACCCACAGGCCATCGAAGACCGCCGGCACGGTGAAGCCGGTGCGCGCCGCCAGGCTTTCGTTCGTCCAAGAGCTGTTATAGCCCTCACGCGGGGGCACCATGAACCAGTCAATTGTCGCTTGCAGGTGGGCATAGGGGCCAAGATTGTATTGCCCCAGACCGAAGCCGTAAAGGAAGGGCTGGCCAGCCGTGACGCTATCGCCCACTTTCATGAACACATGCGGGTTATTGCCTAAGAATTGCCCACGGGCGAAAATTGTGCGCACATTGCCACCTGTCATATTGTAGAGTACGGGCGTGTTCATCAGGCGCTCTACCATGGCATTAATGTCGCCTTCGGGTACGTCACCCGCCAGAACGTCGGTCGGTGGTGGTGTCACACCTGCTTCTGCTTCGCCTTCTGTTGGGGCGGCGGCAATGACATCGCCATTATCATTAATGACCGCTAACTTCGCCAATACAGCATCGCCACCAAAGCGCATATAACGGGCGGACACCCAGCCATTGAGCGCGCCATCTGGCGTTTGCACATAAAGCCATGTGCTCATGGCGTTACGCCCTAAAATCGTCACGGTTGCGCTAGCGCCTAGCTCGCCAACGACATCATGTTCAACGCCGGGGCCACTACGCACGTTTAGCACGGTGGTCGTCGTCCCGCTGATGCCGCCGCTGGTATTCACGACGACAGGGGCAGGTGCGCCACTGTTAGTTGTAGTTGTCGTTGTGGTGGTGGTTGGGGCGCTGCTATTCACCACCGGAATATAGGCCATCTCGACGCCAGCATCAAAGTCCACATAACGCGAGGCCACCCAACCGCGCATACTGCCATCTGCGGCATGAACCAGTAGCCAATCACCAATTTGGGTGCGCCCTTCAATGACGATTTGCTGTTCTGCGCCGATCGTTCCCAGCACATCAGCATTGATGCCCGGCCCACTACGCACATTAAGCGGCGAAATTGAAGTGGCCGTATAAGAGCTGCCGCTGCTGCTGGGCGGTGGCGGGGCGACAGGCGCCGCGGCGGGCGCGGTATTTTCTACTGGGCTGCTACTCGCTGGGGCGGGGCCTAATAACTCGCCGGTGACGGGGAGATAGGCCAGCTCTACGCCGTCATCAAAATCAATATAGCGCGAGGCCACCCAACCGCGCACACTGCCGTCTTGCGTGCGCACTAATACCCAATCGCCAATTTGGGTGCGCCCTTCAAAGACTACGCGGGTGAGCGAGTGTATGATGCCGATGACATCATAATTTGTGCCCGGCCCGCTGCGCGCATTGACGGTATCAATCGTTGTTCCCAGCCCGCCTGCCTGTGCCAAAACGCCGGTGGCAATCAGTAAAAGCACAATGGCCAGTAATAAGCGGGAGAGGCGAAATGCTCGCGTCATAGTGATAACCCTTTAATCTTCTACACAAGCTTACTTGTTCAATTTTGCATTTTAACCAACACTTGAGAGATGATACAGTCAAAAGTATGCTTATACCACCCACGTTCCTTGACGTTTAGCCTGCGAATTGGTTTATGCGCGATATACAAAAACTGTTTCCCCTGCTTTTCATTTGGCTTTTTGCCGCCTGTAACGCTGCCCCAACCGCCGTGCCGGTGGGGGAGTTAACCGGTAATGCTGTTGTGGTGACGGCGACGTTTGCCGCTTCGCCCACAGTTGCGCCGCCAACGGCGACACCAACCGAGCCTTTCATTATTACCAGTACGCCCACACAACCAGCCGCCCCAACGGCTACACCCACGCCCGCCCCGCCCACGCCTACCAACCCCGCTGATGCTGGGATTAATGGCCGCCTCAATGCCCCTGATGGTGCGTTCTTACGGGAGCAGCCCGGCAGCGGGGGCGAAGTGAAACTCTTGCTACAAGGTGCGGCGCCGCTCAGCATTATAGGCCGCACCGAAGATGTAGAGTGGGTGCTCATTCGTCTTGAAGACGGCAATACAGGCTGGCTATTGGCCGAAGATATTTTCGTCGATTGGGATTTAGCTGCGCTCCCTGTTGTTGGCGATGCCGCCGATGTAGGGCAAGCGCCTTTGCCCGCCGCCTTTGCCCCAACGGGCGTGGTGCAAAACGGTATCGGTAGTTTGCGCTTGCGCCGTGCGCCGGGCACTGCGGGCGATGTCATCGCCAACCTGCGCGCCGGTACACCGCTTTCGCTACAGATGCGGACCATCGAAGGCGATTGGCTACAAGTGAGCACCTCCGATGGCCAAACGGGGTGGGTAGATGCCGCCTATGTGACAACCGATGCCGATATTAGCGGCCTCCCCGTGTCCAATGTGACCGTGACCAACCGCCCCACACCAGTGCCACCGCCGGGCTTCGTCTTCAATGGCGAGGTGATTGCTGAAGGCGATGGTTTGCGTTTACGGGCAGAACCGAGTTTAATTGGGCCGGTTGAAGATAATCTGGATGCATTCACCCAGCTTCAACTTATTGGGCGCACCAGCGATAGCCAGTGGCTACAGGTGATTAGCGTCACCGGACAGCGCGGCTGGGTTTCTGCTGGTTATATTCGCCCGATGATCGACATCAATAGTTTACCGGTCACAGGGGAGACCATTGTCGTGGAACTACCAAGAGAGTACCCAGTTATTTCGGGCATTACTAGCAATAGCCGCCGTATTTTCCAGATAGGCCAGCAACTTGGCAACCGCCCTAATGTATTTTCCAAAGTGGGAGATAGCATCACTGTCTCTGGCTATATGTTTTTGCCAATTGGCGTTGGGCGGCAAAATCTGGGGAACTACATTCACCTTCAGCCCGTGATTGATTACTTCAGTTCAACCGTCGCACGGACAGACAATTCCTTCGCTAATTCGTCGCTGGCCGCTGATAACGGCTGGACAACGCGCGATGTGCTTTCGCCAGAAAAACATCTCTCTGGCGAATGTGCGCCGGATGAAACGCCGTTAGAGTGTGAATATCGCATCGTTAAGCCCGCCGTCGCCTTGATTATGTTGGGGACGAATGATGTGGGTTGGGTGCCAGCAGATGAATACCGCCAGAATATGCGCCGTATCATCGAAATTTCCATTGAGCATGGCGTTATACCTGTTTTGAGCACCATCCCGCCGCGCCCAGGTTATGAGGCGTTGGTGGATGAGAATAACGGCATCATCATCGCCCTCGCCCGTACTTACGATATTCCCTTGTGGGACTATTATTCAGCGATGAAGACGCTGCCTAATCAAGGCCTCAGTGCGGATAATATTCACCCCTCATGGCCAGAAGGATCGCCAGACCTCGCCGCCAATTTCAATGAAGAATTTCTCAACTATGGCTATAATGTGCGCAATCTCACCATGTTAGAGGTGTTGGATGCCGTTTGGCGGCAGGTTATTGCGCCAAGTACGCAATAGTAAAATGACAAGTGGGCGGCTAAATAGTCGCCCCTTTTCGCCGTAGCCTGAACGGTGGGCGAACGTTATTCGCCGCCTTTGCCCACCTCGTATACAATAAAAACAGCACAGTGTTGATTCGCAATAAGGGAGCTTAGGCTTATGCGTCGTGCGAGCGTTCTCATTTTACTCATTCTCGTTCTTATGACGGGTGTTGTGATTGGTCAAGACACCCTCTCTGCTCGCGTTTTAGATTGGGTTGGTGGGCTTCATCTGCGCACTGCCCCCAATACAAACAGCAATATCATCGACACACTCGAACCGGGGGCGGCTTTAACCATTATCGGGCGTACCGCCAATAACGCCTGGTTCTGGGTCACCGATGCCAATGGGCGGTTGGGCTGGGTGGCGGCGGCCTATGTCAATTATTTTGGCGATTTAGCCGCTGTACCTATCACCAACACTGATGATGCGCCAGCCCCTGCTGCTCCAGAACCACCACAAGAGAGCGCCCCCGCGCCCCATGCTTCTGGCTCTGCGGGTAGCGTAGCGGCGGGCTTTTCGGTGAACTTCCGCGCTGGTCCATCAATGGATGCCGAGGTTATTACCGTATTGCGTGGCGGCACACCGCTCACCATCCTCAGCACCGACCCCAGTGGTACATGGTATAACGCCCTCACAGCAGATGGTGTCTCTGGTTGGTTGGCGGCGGCCTATGTCCAAACTGGCCAACCTGTAACGGCTGTGGCTGCGGCTGCACCCGCGCCCGAAGCCGCGCCACCAGCAGAAGAGAATACGCTGCCAGTAGCGGCTGTGCCCTTCAATTTTTACGACTATATGTCGCCTATCACAGGCCGCGCCCGCGAAATTTTCAACTATGGCCAAACTTTAGGTAACCGTCCGAACGTGTTCTCAAAGATTGGCGATAGCATCACCGTTTCACCTTATGTGATGTACCCCATCGCACAAGGGCGCTATAACCTTGGCCCTTATGGTTATTTGCAGGGCGTCATCACCTACTATTCCATTGCCACCGCTCGCTGGGGTAATTCGTTTAACAACTACTCGCTGGCGGCGGATATTGGCTGGTCAACGTCTCACATGCTGGATACATCTATGCGCAATCCCGATATGTGCATGGAAGATGAAATTCCGCTGGAATGTGAATATCGTCTGGTGAAGCCCGCTGTCGCCTTGATTATGTTGGGCACAAACGACATGACCTATCTCACCGCTGCGCAATTTGACGAGCGTTTGCGTCTCATTTTGCAAATCAGCGAGGATAAGGGCGTGTTGCCGGTGCTCTTCACCATCCCAACGCGCATTGGCATGGAGCGCCAAACGAACGAATTTAACCGCCTCATCCGCAACGCGGCCAATGATTTCGGTATCCCGTATTATGATTATTGGGCGGTTATGGAACACGCCGAAAATCATGGCATTTCATGGGATGGCGTGCACCCCTCCGAACCACCGGGAGGCGTTGCCGCTGCGGTCAATTTCAACCCCGAAACGCTATGGTATGGCTATACACTGCGGAACATCACCATGCTGCATGCGCTAGATGTGGTTTGGCGGCAGGTCATGGGCGGCGGTTGATAGCTGCTACAATAACGAGCCTTCACATGTGGCGTATCTCTTTCAGATGCGCCACATTTTATCTATTCAGCTTAGACACCGCCCTTTTCCGCCCGTTTGCCTTTTGCTCAAGCGCGTTCTCGGCTAGAATAGAAACGGTATGAGCCAGGTTAGCGGATAAATTGATGTCAGACGATAACTTCACCAACCCAGAAGACCAGTTCCCTGCGGATGATGAACAGCAGCCGCATGAGCATGAGCCAGCGGCTTCAGCGCTTTTTGTGCACATGATGCGCCAAATGGCGGAGCAAAACGCTCAGCGCCCGCCCATACAACCCGTGACTGACCCGCTGGAAGAACTTCAGCCGCGCACGCTACCGCCACCGCCGCAACCTGCGCCAACCATCAGTGGCCTCTTCGACGATTTAGAAGCGGATGATGAAGAACAGGCGCGCCGCCGCGAAGCCGCCATAGAAGAGCAACGCATCCGCCGTATTAAGCGCCGCCGCCAGCGCCGCCGCCGCCGTACTGTTGGGGTGATTGGCGGGTTCATGCGCGCTTTTCTGGTGGTATTGGCTTCTGCCGCTATGATGGCGACTATTTTCTCCTGGTTTACCGATGCCGATTTCCTCAATCCTCAAACGCGCACCGATTTACAAGTAGCAATTGCGACCAATCAGGCGACAGTGCAACCAACCGCGCAAGTGACGCCCAATTGGCTGAAGCGCGTAGGCGTCGTCTCTGGTCATCGTGGCCCCTCTCGTATTCAGGGGGCGGTGGGGGATGACCCCGGCGCAGTATGCCCAGATGGCTTCACAGAAGCTGAAGTGAACTTCAATGTCGCCCAGCTTGTCGTACGTAACTTGCGCCAGCTGGGTTACTCCGCCGATTTGCTCGATGAATTCGACCCGCGTTTGGATGGCTATCAAGCCGCGGCATTGGTGTCGATTCACGCCAACACCTGCCAAGAATGGCCAAATGGCGAGATAGTCTCTGGTTATCTGGTGGCTAAAGCTGCCTCCCGCCCCGATGTTGGCCCCGATGCGGATTTGGCTGAATGTATCGCTACTTACTATGAGCAAGCGACAGGCCTTCAACGCCGCTTTAACCTCACGGCGGATATGACCGATTACCACACCTTCCGCGAAATTCATGCCCGCACGCCAGCGGCCATTATTGAACTGGGTTTTATGCTGGCAGATAGACATCTATTAGAAAATGAACAAGAGCGGCTGGCACAGGGGATTACACAAGGTATTTTGTGCTTCCTTAACCCAGAAACACGCTCTCCAACGCCAACACCTATCGCAACACCATAGCCTGTTTGGTTGAATATGACACTTTACTTATTGGCAATCGCTAAGTTAAGCGATTAACTAGTGCTATAGAACTATAGTATTGACCTGTAGAACCCGTCATAATCATTAATAATGACGCGAACTCATAAAAAACTCGTAAAGTCAGTTTGTCTTTCGTTAATGTGTTGTCTCAAAACTTGACACAAAACGTCAAAATCACATATAATTCAAACATAAGTTAGCCCCAATATTAGAAATCTGTTACACCAGTTTTGTAAATTGAGGCCCACATCGTGAACAAGACAGGCCATCACCTCCATAATCGTGTTCTGAAGCTCAATGTGGGCTTCTTGTTAAGTGATAATGTTACCGCTGCGCATTCTCATGATTCTCACCTTGATTTCCCTAGTGTGCGCGTTGCCGACGATTTGACAATCGACTACATCAACGGCCCATTGCGCTTAAGCCGCACTAAAGAGGGCATTCTAGTACAAGCAGATTTTCGGATTGGTATTGTCGATCAATGCTATCGCTGTTTGAAGTCGTTTAATCGTGAAGTAGAGGTTCATATCGAAGAATTATTCACTTATGGGCCTTCTGTCTCTGCAGAATTCTGGATTAACGCTGATGGCATCCTAGATTTAGGGCCATTGGTTCGTGAAGAAGTGATTATCGAGGCGTCACATCGCACACTTTGTCAAATTGATTGCCATGGGATTTGTCCTTATTGCGGTAAAAATTTGAATGACGGCCCGTGCGATTGTGTCCACGACGACATTGACCCGCGCCTAGCCAAGCTGCGGGAACTTCTGGATAAAGGTCATTAGCGGTCATTATAGCCGTGATGTCATGTAGTTATCGTCGGCAATATTGTAGGGGGTCTCACATTGTCTGATTTTGATTATGACGCTGATTTAGATGTTAAATCCCGCGTAGAGCTTTTCGATGACGAAGTCGATGATACAATCGGGTCTGCATCTTTTGGCTTTGATTTCGTCGATGAAGATGCCGATTTCGATGAGCTTGATGAGCTAGACGACCTCGACGAAGATGATTTCGACGATGAGGACGGCAATTATGACCTCGGTAATCTAGCCTCCAGCGATACCGTCGGCCTTTACCTAAAAGAGATGGCGCGTGTGCCCCTGCTCACAACTGAAGAGGAAATTGAGTTGGCCATGCGGCTAGAAGCAGGCAAGAATGCGGCGAAAAAGCTGGCCAAAAACCCCAACAGCCCGCGTGCGCTGGAATGGCAAATGCTGGTAGAGGATGGCCAGAATGCTCGTGAACACCTCATTAAAGCCAATACCCGCCTCGTTGTTTCGATTGCCAAGCGCTACATGTGTCGGGGTGTGCCGTTCCTCGATTTAATTCAAGAGGGCAACTTGGGGCTGATGAAAGCGGTGGAAAAGTTCGATTATCGCCGCGGCTATCGCTTCAGCACCTATGCCACTTGGTGGATTCGCCAGACCATCACCCGCGCAATTGCCGACCAAGGGCGCACCATTCGCGTGCCAGTACACATGAGCGACCGCATCCGCCGCCTTTACCGCGTGATGCGTGACCTGGAGCAACAGCTCAGCCGTAAACCGACCTTGGAAGAGCTGGCCGAAGCCATGGAACTAGAGCCGCGCAAAGTGCAATGGATGTTGCGCGTTTCTTGGCAACCGCTCAGCCTAGAGCACCCCGTCGGCGAAGATGAAGATAGCGAGCTGGGGAACTTCATTGAAAATGATAGCGAACCCACCCCTTCAGAATCGGCTTACACAACTTTATTGCAAGAAAAAATAGAAGAGCTGTTGGCCACGCTCACCCCACGTGAAGCGCGTATTTTGCGCTTGCGCTTTGGTTTGCAAAATGGCCGCAGCTATACATTAGAGGAAGTGGGGCAAAAATTTGGCCTCACCCGCGAACGCATTCGCCAGATTGAAGGCCGCGCTTTACGTCGCTTGCGCCACCCGCGCCGTAGCCGCCAACTGCGCGATTATCTCTAAAAAATCATTGAATATATTTTGAAAAACCTGCGGAACATTTAGCGATATTTGACTGAAAATAGTAAGCGCCCTGACAAAATCCATCAGGGCGCTTGTTATTTCTCGGACTGCTGTACTGGCTATATTACCCGTTATTAATGCGCTGTTGCAAACTCTCTAGCGCTTCTTGGGCTGGGGTAAAATTGTTGTTTAAGAGCAGCGCCGTTTGGTAGTTGGCCAGTGCCCGTTCGATGTCGCCTTGGGCTTCCCGTGCGACGCCAGCATAGTAGTAAATTTCCTCAACGGGCAAATATTCATCATCCGCGCCTTTTGTGGCGATGGTCGCCCGTGCCAGCGAGATGGTGTCATCATAGCGCCCCACCGCGTTATAGGCTTCTAATGGGCCAAACTGATACCACAACATCCGCCACGGCAAACCCTCGCCAGCATTGCGCGCTTGGTCAAATGCTGTGGCTGCCCAACTATAGTGCTGGAGTTGCTGTTCTGGGTCGTTTTCGTAAAACCGCGCTAACATCACCAAACTACTGCCCATATTGAACCAGGCGAAGGGGTCATCTTGGTTTTCAATCGCCTCTTGCTGGGCAATTTCAAATGCATTGCGCGCGTTTTCGAATGGGTCAGCGTCATCACCCAAGAGCGCCATCAGCGCCTCTTCTTGCTCTTGGCGATAGAGCACAATGTAAGTGCGGTTGAAGTGCCGCCAGAAGTGGTCAATATAGCTGTATTCATAGGGGATGTTATCGCCTATATAGCTATCGGATGTATAGAAGGTTTCTGTCGTATCATCATAGCCTGTGATGAGCAGATAATGCCCCATCCAACCCAAGCGGTCGGGTTCTGGGTCATAGCCCTTCTCTATGATGACAGGGAAGTTGTTGGCCAACAGCGTGCGCAGCAGGTCAATTGAACCGCCAACCCGATAGGCAGCATAAACCGGTATTTCTGGTACTTGTGTGTTGACGAAGGCGATAAGTTGCTCTGGGCTGACATTTTTATCGCGCCAATCTGGCTTGAGGAAATCGGCGGCGCGGGTTTGTTTATCCGTATAGCCGAAAAACGTCAGGGCGTTGGTCACCGTTGCCGGGCCACAGTTATTCCACATTTGCGGCTCATAATTGAAGCCTGTTAAGCGGTATGTGGCGGGAAGCGGTGGCGCTTCTTCTTGGGCAATAGCGCTGGTTAATGGTAGCGCCATTAACAACATCAATATTCCTATCATCCAGCGTATTTTAGACATATACATTACCTTCCCAATCCATAACAGGCTGATTATTCATCCGGGTTTGTTTTACCAATGATTGCTTTTAGCGAATGCTCTTCTTGGTGTTTTTATTGACCAATTAGCTTTTATGTTATTCTACACCCATTATATGCCAGTGGAAGACGTTTACCCCACCGCTATCTGACGCTAACTCCACGTTTCGGTTTCGTAATCTGTCGAATTATTAAGTTTCGTTATGGCCAACTTGATGTATACTAAATGAGAATGCTTAAATTGCGCTTACACGGGTTTTTAAGCAAGGCTATATCCGGTGGGATTACACCTCCATTTTAGAGCGAGGTTGAAACCTTCACCCAACAAACGCTAGATGTATGGTACAGTGATAGCATACCGTTGATATGGCGTGCCTCTGGGGATGGTTCATAACTTAAAAGGTAGTGGTTTATGGTACAAGACCCTTTTCTCGGTCGAGTAATCAGTGAATTTGAGGTGATTGAGCGTCTGGGGCGCGGGGGCATGGCCACAGTGTATCGCGCGCGCCAACAATCAGTCAATCGCGATGTTGCCCTTAAAATCATTGAATTACACGAAGATGATCAATCGGAAGAGTTCCGCCGCCGCTTTAAGCAAGAAGCTGAAGTCATTGCCAGTCTTGAGCATATTCACATTTTGCCCATTTATAGCTATGGCATTGCTGAAGAAGATGACATCGCTTATCTTGCGATGCGGCTTTTGCGCGGTGGCTCACTCAACGATATTTTGCGCCATGGTGCGATGGAAGTGCCGCGCGCAGTGCAACTTTTTGGCGAGTTCGCCCGCGGTTTGGCACATGCCCATAGCAAAGGTGTGATTCACCGTGACCTGAAGCCCAGCAACATCTTGCTGGATGATAACGGTCATGCCTACTTGACAGACTTTGGTCTGGCGAAGCTCACTGAAGGGGATAGTAACCTGAC
>DAOTWU010000258.1:0-2488 GCA_034435735.1 Anaerolineae bacterium
ATATCATGCAAAATTAAAAGATTTATAATACATTAAGATAATTAGCACACAGTTTCTGTATCGACCTGTCAGTTGCTGCGACACATCTTGCGGATTTGAAATGGGATATTGCAAGCCAATTATCATTTGATGGGCACAAACATATAGACAACCATGATTTAAACATTTAACTATTTTAGCTTGGAATCAAGGAATGAAAAATACAATTGACACAATTCTTAGTGCTGACGGCCAATCCCTTCAGCAAAAAATATCTACTACACTGAATTCCAATAATCACTTCTATATACATTTAGATAACGTCATAAATTATCAGTTAGATTGGATAAATAACAAATGAAAAAAGGGTTCTTTATATTTGTGTTCTCTGCTTTTGTGTGTTTAATGGCGATTGGTTGCAT
Organism: Anaerolineae bacterium; assembly: GCA_034435735.1. Classification (GTDB taxonomy): domain Bacteria; phylum Chloroflexota; class Anaerolineae; order Aggregatilineales; family Phototrophicaceae; genus S146-30. The sequence goes on from DAOTWU010000258.1 coordinate 402, forward strand.
TACCCTCGCAAATGCAGCTTTATGCCGTATTAATTTACCAGAAATCAGTTTGGATTTATCGTTCCCTCAAGATATGTTGTCATCATCGGATAGTGTACAAGCAGCTTTGCAATATACCGATAGCTTGCTCGCCCCACATAACACGCTATTTGTGAAAGCGGATACGAGTAATTTTGCTATCAACTATGTTTACAATGATGCAGGCGAGGCCGTCGGTATTGAAGAAATTCAAGTTAAAGTTATTTTTCAGCGGGAAGTTGGTTGCCAGAGTGGTTTTGGAGTTCGGCCTGAGAGAATACCAGATTATGAGAAAGAACAGGTTATTTCATTTGATTTTTTAACACAGAGAATTCGCACCATCTCACCTATGTTATATGGGAAGTTTTGGCCTAAAAATGATGGTTAACAAAATTTCTAAAATACTCCCCCAAGGCCGCTATCAACCAGTGGGCGTCACAGCAATAAGGTATCCCCCCGCCCTCATCGATGCAAAAGAGACGAGGTGTGGTTGACATTGCTTAGTGACAAAATAAGAGTTTCGCCAACATTGTCTTGAAGGCGAAACTCTATCTTTAGTTTAATGTGAGGCTTCTTGTTTATTCGCTAGTCATTGACATATCAACGACATCGGCACCCTCTGGGCAAAATACAAGTGGATTCCAATGGGCGAATAAGCCATCTGGATTATGCGCATATAACCAGACATGCAACGCCCAAACTGGCGGCGTTTCGGGAATATGGCTTTCTAAACTGAATTCCTGCCCAAATAGAGACGGCGCTTCACGTCCAGAGCCATCAGGGTCCCATACATCTGCAAATACCAAATATTCCAACGCCACAAGTATCATTTCGCCATCAGGCCCCGGCTCATAAACAAGAGCTTCTGGCAGCATCGGGTCAATAACATCATCACTCACGTAATCGCCATGCACATAATGCTGGCCTTGCGCGCTCTCCGTGCCATAGGTGAAACATGTTTGAAAGAGGCCATAACCAGCATCTGTTGCCGCGCTAACATCATGGAAAAGGGCTGTCCCCCCTCGCACTTCGTGGAGTAAAAACTCATCTTCTTCTGTCAAGGTGACATCAGTGGTTTCGTGATTGTGATCATCCTGCCCCAATACGCTTGGAATAGCGAATGTAGCAAGCACAACCACCAACAATAAATATGGGTAAAGCCGTACGTTTTTCATGGTATGTCCCCAATTAAATTGCTTCACTAAACCTACCCTGCTGTGCTGGAGTCGATGACGGCTTTAATCTCGGAGATGACATTGGCTGGAAATCCCCCACAGCGGGCATGTTCTCGTATCGTTTCCTCATCTTCAGCAATGTGGATACAATAGATTTTGTCACCAGCAACGAAACTCTGTACCCAATGGTATGGTTTCCCCATTTCAGCTAAGGCTTTATTGCTGGCTTCGGCGATTGCCTGCAATTCCTCCGGAGAGAGGTTTGCGGCGCCCGGCACTTCACGCTCAATCAAGAACTTACGCATGGTTAAGACCTTTCTTAACTCAAATATTCGATATTTTTAGACTAATAAATTATGAGATGCAGCACATCGGGATTAATCCCTATTTGAAGGATTCAACATTCCCTATTTTAGGAGCACTCAAAAAATGAAGTATAGGGAGGGGGATACATTAGTTGCCGTTGGTAGATTGCTCTTTAGAAATCCATCCTTGCTCAATGGCATAGGTCGCCGCCTGATACCTAGATTTAACACCAAGCTTGCTTAATATCGCCGAGACATGATGCCCAACAGTCTTGATAGAAATGACCAGCCTTTCCGCAATCTCGGCATCGCTCATACCTTGCGCCAGTAATGCGAGAACTTGTAATTGCCGGTGGGTCAATCCAGCAGGGTTAGAAAGGGTTTCACTTCTTGGTACGATTATTCCGTGCTGGCGCATCTCATTCCGTAAGCGTTGGATTGCGGGTTTCGCACCTAAGTCTTCAAATATACTTAAAGCTTGCAATTTAGCATCATTATCGCCAAATTGTAATGCAAATGCTTGCTCGTAGGGGCAATTGAAACTTTGCCACAACTCCGCAGCCTTTTCCCAATCCCCTAGCATTTGAAA
>DAOTWU010000259.1:0-5772 GCA_034435735.1 Anaerolineae bacterium
CGATTGATGTGAATGATTATGTGCAATTGATGCGTGATGCGGGTTTTGTCGATATTGAAGTTAACGCAAAAGCGCCTACGGAAGACATCGCTGAAATGGCGCCGAAAAATGGCCCTACTGTGTACAGCGCTCGTATCACCGCCCGTAAGCCTTAGACGGTATAGGCAGGAATATGGATATACCGATTATCTGTACGCCAGAAGCTTTGACTGCAGAGCAGCACCAGCGTTTATCTGAGCTTCATGAAATGCTGCCGCAGATTGTTAGTTCAGTGATGCCGATTGATGACGGCTATACACTATATTTTCGTGAAGATGTAGCTGTTACCTTGCTGGCAGAATATATACAGTTAGAGCGTTTGTGTTGCCCTTTCCTGTCGTTCACTTTGAGGGTTATTGCGGGCGAGAAACCGATAAAGCTTGATATTAGCGGCGGGGAAGGCGTGAAGACCTTTGTCTACCAAGCGCTTATCCACGAACTAGAATAAAAAAGGCGCTGTAACCATCACAGCGCCTTGCAAAACAATCAGCGAGTTTATACGCGGTCCATGTTCTCGATTAGACGTGTAGCAAACTCGCTGGTTTTTACTTCCTTAGCCCCTTCCATCTGGCGGGCGAAGTCATAGGTGACTACTTTCTCGGCAATGGTGGCCTCATAGGCGCGGGTGATGAGTTCCGCCGCTTCGAACCAACCAAGATGCTCTAACATCATCACACCGCTGAACATCAGCGAACCAGGATTCACTTTGTCCAGATTTGTGTATTTGGGTGCTGTGCCGTGTGTGGCTTCGAACAGCGCGATTTTATCGCCAACATTACCACCAGGAGCGATGCCAACACCGCCAACCTGTGCTGCGATTGCGTCGCTGAGGTAGTCGCCATTCAGGTTGGTTGTGGCGATAACATCGAATTCTGTCGGGCGCAGCAGCATCTTCTGGAACATAATATCAGCGATGACATCTTGCAGCAGGATTTTACCCTCTGGCACTTTGCCGTTGTGGTCACGGGCGACGGCTTCCCATGAAATGGTTTGGTCACCAAATTCCTGCTCACCAACTTCATAGCCCCAACGCATGAAAGCGCCTTCGGTGAATTTCTGGATGTTGCCTTTGTGGACGAATGTCACACTCTTGCGATTGCGTTCCATTGCATAACGGATGGCCATCCGCACCAGGCGTTTGCTGGCGAACGGGCTAATGGGTTTAATGCCAAGGCCTGCGCCTTCAAAGAAATTTTTCGCGCCCATTTCTTCACGTAGGAAGCGTGCCAGCTTTTCATTTTCGGGCGTGCCGCTTTCGTATTCAATACCGGCATAAGTATCTTCAGTATTCTCGCGGAAGATGACCACATCGACCAGTTCAGGGTGCTTCACTGGGCTAGGTACACCTTTATACCAACGCACTGGACGAATGCAGGCGTAAAGGTCTAGTGTTTGGCGCAGAGTCACGTTCAAACTACGGAAACCGCCGCCTACAGGTGTGGTTAACGGGCCTTTAATGCCGATAAGGAACTCTTCAAAAGCGCGGAAAGTCTCTTCTGGCATATAGTTGCCATCGTATACGCCTGCTGCTTTTTCGCCGGCATATACTTCCATCCAAGAGATGCTACGTTGCCCATCATAGGCTTTTTGAACCGCCGCGTCCCAGATGCGCTTGCTGGCGGTCATGATGTCGTAGCCAATACCATCGCCTTCAATAAAGAGCAAAATGGGGTTGTCTGGTACGACAAGATTGCCATTTTCATCTACAGTTACGGGGTCACCTTGATCAGGTATACGGATTTTGTCATAAGCCATAGGATACAGGCTCCTTTTTGAGATACTCTTATATTTTTGCGCTGCGGCATTATAACATATCCTTTGTCATATACTGACATGACAAAGTACACCATTTTCAAGATGCCATACAGGACAATTTGAACGAGAGAACCCCCACTATCATCAGACAAATTATCCTATTGCGGTATAATAAGGCTTCTACAAAAATCTATATGTTGTTTTTATATGCCGCATACGGGAGGGTTGGCCCTTATGGACACACCTTTGCCTTCAAATGATGCTTTATTAGAATTCAGTGAATCTGCCCCATGGCGCGAAATTGAGCAGCAGAAACGCCGCTTAAATGAACGTCTCAAACAAATCCTGAAAGATGATCCAGACGGGCCATTACCTGTAGATGAATTATCCGATGCCGCCGGATGCCCCATTACGCTATTCTATAGTGATTCTGAACATGGCAATCTAGTTCTGGGCGAAGTGAATGGCCGCAAACATCTTCTAGGTAGTTTTGTCAGCCAGCGCTATCGCAGTGGCCAGTCCGAACGACAATCCTTTGTCCCTTATAACTTAAACCCTAGTGTCAATCACACCAACATACAGGAAACCGACACGCCCTCAACTCGTATGCGTGCATTAGGTGCAGAGCTGGAATTAGGGCTACTTCACCCAGATGGCAGTGGTCCAACAGAGGCCGAAGTCATTGAGTTCATCAACATTTACCGCGAATATGCTCATCGTTTCGGTATTACTCCACAGGTAGACCGTGAAGCTTGCCAGTATCAAATAGAGGTGCATGTTGCGCCTGGTATTGGCTACAGCCGCACCCGCCATTCTTTGGATGGGATTATGAGCGCGCTTGTAGCAACTGGCCAGCGCACTGGTTTACAAACAGCCATCCTATCCGTATATCCTGTTTTGAGTGATTTTAAACTTACGGATAATCCCAAAGTCCATACAGCTGTTGATTTGATGATTGAGCTGAATGCGCGCTTTGAAGAGTATGTAGAACGTCAACAAATTGCACGCAAGCGCTACAATCTCGCTTCAGATAGCAATGTTGTGCAAATTTTCCGCTTGCAGGGTTGCCATATTCATCTTGACCTTGCTGGACGCTCAGAAGCGTTGGGTTTGTTGGCGTTCCATACAATGTTGCGTAGTGCTACTTCTGTCGCTGGTTATGCCGTGTTGAAGGGCGGGCCATTCGTCAATGGTACATGCGATGCTGATTTGCTTTGTGCCCGTGAATACTTGCGCAGTACAACAGTTACAGGGCGTCATCTCGAAGTGCCTTTAAGCCCACATTTTGCCCCACAAGGATTTGAGCGTTTCGGTGGGCTTATCCAAAAGGAACGAGCAAACGCTTCTGGCCGCGCCCACTTATACGAAGATGGGCTTGGCGAGCCAATTTCGGCCATGCACAATCCTTTAGGCCGTGTTCGCTCAGATTTGAAAATGAGCAAGCGCATTTGCACCTTAGAAGCTACGGGGTTGCCGGTCAATATCAGCGCCTCTCGTATGGCGGCTATTCTGACTGATTTCGCCTTTAGCCACATTCTCATTGAGAACTACTTCCGCAATTATGGCCTAGACCTGAACCCCATGTATGATGACCAGGAACTCTGGGCAATTTTAGGCCCCTTAAGCACAGAAGCATTTAACCAGATGCAAGCCGCTTCAGATAAAGAGGGCACTGATGCTGTTCTCACCTTAGCGACAGGTGAGCAACTCACCCTAAGCGAGTTTTATGAGCGCAAACGCATCTACATGCATCGTCATCTTGCAGAAATTGCTGGCATTACCCCGCGCGATATTGACGATGTGTATATGAGCCTTCAGCGGATGCTTGCCCCGCCGAGTGGTCGTAAAGCAGAAACTATTGAGCAATACATCGCTGACCCCATACTGCGCAGCACAGGTAATTGGGGGCAAATTTTACGCAATGCCTTTATTGAAGCGGGTGGCACATTAGGGGAACATAATCCAGATGCGGTACTGGCCGTGACTAAGCGTATCCATGCTGCTTTATGCCAGCGCTATAACAACACTTAGGTGTATAGCATGACCCTATTTTTTCTATAGGGCTTTTTGGTATTATATAAACCTTTGGTATTGTGGACTAAAGGTTGTTCAAAGTGTCTGATACTTTAATTCGCTTCAATAATCCAACCGTTATTGGCAACGAATTGCAATATATGCAAGAGGCGATTGCTAACGGTCATTTATCTGGCGATGGCCCATTTACAAAGCGTTGCCACGCGCTTTTAGAGCAGACACTTGGTGTACCTAAAGCCTTACTCACCACATCTTGCACTCACGCGCTAGAGATGGCTGCTATTTTGCTAGATATACAGCCAGGCGATGAAGTTATCATCCCCTCATTCACTTTTGTTTCTACAGTCAATGCCTTTGTATTGCGTGGGGCAACGCCAGTTTTTGCCGATGTGCGAGAAGATACGCTGAATCTTGATGAAACTCGTCTTGAAGGGCTAATCACTGAGCGCACGAAGGCCATTGTCCCCGTTCACTATGCTGGTGTGGCCTGTGAGATGGATACAATTCTGGAAATTGCGCAGCGCCACCAGATAGCTGTCGTGGAAGATAATGCGCATGGTTTGTTTGGCAAGTATCGCGGACGCTATCTGGGCACATTAGGTGTGATGGCAACCCAGAGCTTTCACGAGACGAAAAACTTCACCTGTGGCGAAGGCGGCGCACTACTTATTAATGACCCTGCTTTAGTAGAGCGTGCCGAAATCGTTCGAGAAAAAGGCACAAATCGTAGCCGCTTTTTCCGTGGGCAGGTCGATAAATATACATGGGTAGACATTGGTTCTAGCTATTTACCATCAGATTTGCTGGCCGCGTTTTTATATGGCCAACTAGAACAGGCCGAAGAAATCCAACGCCGCCGCCAGCGCATTTGGGAAATGTACCATAGTTTGCTTGTAGATTGGGCTGCTAAATTAGGGGTTCGCCAGCCAATTATTCCCGATGATGTAGAGCAGGCCTATCATATGTATTATATTCTGCTCCCCTCGCTAGAGATGCGCACAAAGCTCATCGAGCATTTACGCAATCATGATATTAAAGCGGTTTTCCACTACTTGCCTCTACACCTCTCTGATATGGGGCGGCAATTTGGTGGGCAAGAGGGGGATTGCCCTGTCACCGAAGATGTGTCAGACCGTTTGTTGCGCCTGCCTTTCTATAACACACTATCTGCGGAAGAGCAGGAACGCATTATCGATGCACTCCACCAATTTAAGCCTTAAGGTTTCACCTATTTGTCTCTAACAGTTTTATGGTAGAATGACGCTAGTACATTAAATAAAAAGTGATATTTTTATCTAGACACAATTAAATCGACTGACCTTAAATTAGTTTTCTTACAAGAACCTGTAAAGCATGACAGAAAGGATGTTATCCCTAGCGCATGTTTTAGTGTGCTAGGCTATTTGTGCTATGGCAAAACCTAAATTACGTATTATCCCAATTGGCGGTCTTGGTGAAATCGGTAAAAATATGACCGTCTTCGAATTGGGGCGCGATGCAATCATCATTGATACCGGCATTATGTTCCCCGCGAACGATATGCTCGGTGTAGATTACATTATCCCCGATTTTCGTTACCTGTTAGAGCGCCGAGATTTACATATTCATGGCATCTTCTTCACACATGGCCATGAAGACCATACCGGCGCGGTGGCGCACGTGGTTGACGCTTTTCGTGGTGTGCCCATATATGCCACACCGCTGACAGCAGGGCTGTTAGAAGTCAAGCTGCGTGATGCTGGCCTCATCAACGAGACCACAATCAATGTTTTTAAGGCGGGTGATGTCTTAAAAGCTGGCCCGTTTAAGCTAGAGAGTTTTCACGTCACACACAGTATTCCTGATTGTGTTGGCTTTGGTATCAATACTCCGCATGGCCTCATTGTCCATACAGGCGATTACAAATTTGACAATACGCCAGTAGATGGGCGGAAGCCCGATTAT
>DAOTWU010000260.1:0-2999 GCA_034435735.1 Anaerolineae bacterium
CGCGCTATTGGGTGTCTTACTTTTCTGGAAAGAATTCAAACTAGTCACTTTCGATAGAGAATTTGCTGGCGCAAATGGCTATCCTGTTCAAATATTAGACCTGCTTTTATCAACACTTATTGTGGTGGCTATTGTTTTAGGCTTACAGATTGCAGGCGTAATTCTCATGGTTGGCATGTTAATTGCTCCTGCTGTGGCTGCACGCCAATGGACGCAACACCTAGGGCAAATGACTATCCTTTCGATGATGTTTGGGGCCTTTAGTGGCGCTTCTGGAGCGGTTATCAGTGGTATTGACACGGGATTGCCTACAGGGCCAATTATCATCACTGTTGCGTTCATTTTAGTCTTCATTTCGCTCTTATTAGCGCCAGAACGCGGCTTATTATGGGCATGGTGGCGGCGACTACAAGATAGGCGCCGTTTTGCTGCCATTAACGTACTAATTGATATTTATCGCCACGCTTGCCAACACGACAACCCCCATTACCCAGCTCCAGAAGGGTATTTAAGGGCGTTAAGGGGTCCTATTGCTAAAACTGGTATTTATTATCTCCATAAAGCTGGTTTGATACACAGGGTAGGGGAAGATAAGTGGGCATTAACCGATAGAGGGGAAGCTGCTGCAATTCATGAAGATCGAAACAGATTGCTATGGGCACTCTACCGGCAACATAGCGAAGCATTAAACTTGCCATCCGTCCGTGAAGAACGTGAAATTGATATTCGCCACCGCCTACCTGAAGATGCTGTATCGCAATTAGAAGCGTTAGCAGATAAGCGGAACGTGGAGTTATAGAATATGCAGATTATTGAACGCATTATCATCGATATTTTGCTGAATTTTACATCAATAGAACAGCTCAATGCTTTTTTAGCACAACCGCGTAATGTGGCAATTATTGTGGGGGCATTGGTTGCAATCGCAGCCGCTTTACCTGGTGTATTTCTGTTATTGCGTAAGATGGCGCTCACTAGCGATGCGATTAGCCATACTGTTCTATTGGGTATAGTGGGCGCGTTCATCATTATGATTGGCATTGGCATAGCACCTGACCTAAATTCACCATTACTGCTTATTGGGGCAGCTGCGGCGGGCGTTTTGACAGTTATGCTTACAGAAGCAATATATCGCTCAGGATTGGTGAAGGCAGATGCCGCGCTAGGCCTTGCATTTCCCTTTTTATTTGCGCTCGCTATTATTCTAATTTCTCGCTATGCCGATAATGTTCACCTTGATGAGGATGCTGTATTGGTTGGTGAAATTGGCGTTACCTATGCCAATATCAATGTGCACTGCTATGCACAATGTGACAGTATAACTATTACACCAGATGATGCTCGCGCTGAGTTTGGGCGACGTTGTATTAATTGCTCTGCTGGCGGTATTAGCCCAAGAGACCCAGAAGCCGAATTCGAAACCTATTGCACCAATTGCGGCACATATACAGCCTCTGAAGCCTGGAGGGAAAGACTCATTGATTCACCGCCTGTTCAAGTTCGGTGGCCTCGCGCCATTACAACAATGGGGTTGATTGCGTTAGTGAATATCGTTTTCATCACATTGTTCTATAAAGAGCTAAAACTGGTTTCATTTGATGAGGCTTTGGCTGGAGCATTGGGCTTTCGTCCCGCTGTGCTGCATTATGCGCTTATGGTGCTGGTGAGCTTGACAGCTGTTGCGGCATTTGACGCGGTTGGCTCGATTCTCGTTGTCGCGTTTTTCATTATTCCTGCAGCCACCGCATATCTCTTAACCGATAGATTAAGTTTGATACTCATATTATCGCCAATTTTTGGCATAGCTGGCGTATATTGGGGCTACGATTTAGCACGAGGCTATTTCTGGGGATTGCCCTTAGATGGTGTGATGCAATGGCTGGATAAAACCATTGATCTTGGGGGATACACAACTTGGAACAGCTCTATTTCTGCGGCAATGGTGCTGATGCTGGCAGCCATATTCGCTATTGTATGGATGGTTTCGCCGCGTTACGGTTTAGTAGCTACGATCATCAATCGCCGTTTACGGAGATTGCAATTTGAAGACCAAATGCTTCTAGCTCACCTTTACAACCATCTTGGTGGCAAGCGTGAAGCAGAAGAGCTTGCCCTGGAAACGCTACATCATCATTTACAATGGCCTCGTATGAAATTGGAGCGTGTTTTAGCGAGAGTGCGTTTGCGTCAATTAGCTAAAGTGCAACATGGGCAAGTGTATATTACGCAAGCAGGTATAGAAGCTGTTCGGCACTTTGCCGAGCAAAATTTGCCAGTTGAACACCAAAAGCAAATTGTACGGGCTGTTGGTGATTAATTCGCTGAAAAAATTGCGAGGGGATTCTGTGATTTCGGGAATAGACCATTTGTTGTTAGCTATGCCATCTGGCGAAGAAGATGCAGCTCGAAAATTTTATGTAGGCATTCTAGAGTTAACTGAAATACGGAAGCCTGACACACTTATTCATCGCGGCGGCGTCTGGTTTGCTTTACCAGATGGGAGACAATTGCACTATGGTGTTGATGCCAATTTTACACCCGCACAAAAAGCGCATCCTGCATTTGTGTGTGAAAATCTGGATAAACTAGTGCAGCGCCTAACACAAGCACATTATCCAGTGACATGGGACACCAAACTGGCGCCACGCCGTCGCTTTTACACATTAGACCCCTTCGGCAATCGCCTTGAGTTTATAACGCTATCATAAACACCTTTTTCTAGGTCAGAAGCAGCTTTAGTTCAATTAGTCCGTGATAAGTAACCTTATCATGAGTAAAAAAGAGAAAATAAAGGATGCTTTAGAGTGAGCATCCTACTCATTAATCTAGATTTGTGGGGTTAGTTCCCGTTGATCAAAATACTCCACAGTTTTGACCACATCTGCAAATTGTTCTGGCGTTAGTTGTTGCTGTGCATCGCTTAGCGCCTTATGGGGGTTCGGATGTACTTCAACCATTAAGCCATCTGCGCCGCTGGCTATCGCAGCAGCTGTTAAACC
>DAOTWU010000261.1:0-2906 GCA_034435735.1 Anaerolineae bacterium
TGCATGAAGCGGTCTAGCAATTTCCTTCAGCGTCAAATCCATACGGTCAGCGGCTGCATTTGATAGGATTTCATGTCGCAGGACATAGGCCTTCGTATCATCTGCCGTCTTGCTATAAATAGGCATTCGGGAATATGGCAAAATGCGATGCCGTGCGATGACATCGCCAATGGTCATATCTTCCTGCAGCGCTAAAACCACCGTGCGTGGTGTCATAATGTTGCTGATTGGCACATTGCTCAAACTGAATAGGTTGCTCAGAATGCGGTTTTCTTCTTCTTCAAGATTGCCCTCAAGCGCGCCTTTGTGTGCCAACGCTTCTAACTCTTCGCGGGTGATTGTTGGGCGATCCTCTTTTGGTGTCAATAGGCGCGTCATCCAGTTGAAAGCCCATACAGCAGGGTAGAGTAACAACACTAACCCGCGCACGCTGTAAGCGGTAAAAGGCATGAGCTGCTTCCAGTAAACCGCGCCCAATGTTTTGGGGATAATTTCTGAGAATATGAGAATGAGCAATGTTAGAACGGCAGAGATGATGCCGAAGAACTCGTTGCCAAATACTGCGGTTGCCTGTGCGCCTGCACCAGCTGCGCCAACAGTATGTGCAATGGTGTTCAATGTCAAAATAGCGGCGATGGGCTGGTCAACATTTTCGCGCAATTTCTCCATCACGCGGCCAACCCGCTTCCCTTCCTGTACCATAACTTCAATATGGGAGACTGATGTAGATAAAATCACAGCTTCCCAAATAGAGCACAGGAATGAAATGCCTAGGGCAATAGAGATATACAACAATAACCCGCCTATAGACCCTTCTGTTGCGGCATTGGGGTCAACAGGAGCAAAGCTAACAACGTTTTGTAGCAATACGTTCATGGTGTCAGTTTTTCCGTATACGATGTGTGCATTTAATCATAACAACGCTTACATGACTGCACAAGCGAATTATAAGGGCTTGCGCGTTGGTGTGCCGGGTTTGCGGGGGTAGGGCGCTGGTGTTTCCCGCACTTTGTCAATCACAATAAGCCAATGCGGCTCATCAACTGTGGGTAGTTTCACTTCAATCACATCATCCACGCGCCCGCCAAGAATGCGCAAGGCGTCTGCAGACATTTCCACTTCTTCAAATGCAGTAGCGCCTTTCATGGCAATACAACGCCCGCCCACTTTTACCAATGGGAGCATATATTCACATAAAGCTGGTAGCCTTGCTACTGCCCGCGCTAGCACAAGATGGTACTGTCCTCGTTGGTCTGGCATATGGCCAGCTTCTTCTGCCCGCGCATGAAGCCCTCGCACATCTGATAAGCCTAAAGTGGCGATGACATGCTCCAGAAACTTCACTTTTTTGCCCGTTGCTTCCAACAAGGTAACATCCAAAAACGGATAAGCAATTTTGAGTGCCAAACCAGGGAATCCCGCCCCCGTACCTACATCAATCACTCGTGTATTTGGACGCATTTCCGCCCCTAGTACGATTGATAGGGAATCGAGATGGTGGCGCACTAAAACTTCCTGCGGCGTTTTGATGGCCGTCAGGTTGATTTTTTCATTCCATTCCAGCAGTTCACGGGTATAGGTATCAAACTGCTCAAGTTGTTCATCGGTTAGCGTAATGCCGAACAAATCGGCAGCCAATTGTTTCAAATCCAACATAGCACCTTTGCTGTATTGAAAAGGGGCGTGTGATTGTGCACGCCCCATAGTTTACCCTATATTGGGTCTGTTATGGCGGTGGAATTTGTAGCGGGACAGTGGGCTGGGTGTGAATAATTTCAATATTCCACGGATTATGCTCAATGGTGAAGTCACACCCGCTTTCAATACGCTCGTTTTCTGTGCCAGGTCCAAACTCGTCATAACCATCGCTGATGGGTTCATCCCATTCCAGCTTGAAGCCGATATTATAATTGCCTGGCTTCCAAGCGTTGCCCAAATCTGCCGTATAGAATACCCAGTAATTGCCATCACGGAACTGAATTTCGCTCACTTGCACATTGGGTAAGAACCAGCCGTTCAGTGTAACTTGGTATTGGGCATGGGCAATGTGTTCTTGCACCAGTTCCGGTGTCGCCGCGAACCATGACCAAAACACTTGCAACGGGTCGGTATCAAAGAGCAGGCCGGGGTCTGCTAAGGGGTAATCGTTGCACTCAGCAAAAATCAGCCCAGCATCGCGTGAACGCCCAGGTAGCTCCGCCTCAATCGCTGTTTCGCTGGGGCGTGCGCCAATCTGCACCACTGGTTCTGGCTGGAATACAGGGCGATCATTGAGGAAACCGCCATCTGGCGTGAAAATACCAGAATTGACAAATTCGGTGGGTTCACCAGCTTGCCCAGTGAGCGCTACTGTGCCTGCTTGTGGGCTGCTGGGGTCTACGCATCCATCAAAAATGTCGGTAGAGGTATCGGTGAACAAGGTGTCATCTGGGTTATTTTCCCGTGCCACTTTTACACTGACGCTGGCTAATTGCCCTAAAGTAAATTTGGCGCCGTTGTTATAGGTCACTTGGTCACTAACCGCATAATCACCATTGACCTCAACCCGTCGTATTGCAGTCAACGGGGTGCTTGCGGCAGCATCACCGAAGCCCTGCCAGTAAATATCATAACCGCTCGGCATAATCCCGCTGAATTCGATGACAAATTTATCCTCACAGGCGAAGAAGACATAATCAATAGCCCATTCACCTTGAGCAGCCACGAAATTCCAGCTAAATGCGAGCGCTAAGAGCAATAATAGGATGGTTAATAATCCTCGTTTGTGCATCTTCGCTGTTCCTATCAGTAATCCACACCCTTCCGATTGTGCCATATTCTACCGCATAGGGCTAGAATCGGCTGCCCATCGTTGGCGAATCGTCATTCATTTGCACAGCTCTCAAACAAAACAGCCTTCGACTGTA
>DAOTWU010000262.1:0-2813 GCA_034435735.1 Anaerolineae bacterium
CCGATGACACCGAGCACAGTTTCATCAGCGGCGATACGTTGGGCAGCGGCCTGGCCACCTTCGGCGTTACACAGTGAATCTTCACCGGTCAGCTCAATTTCATGACCGAGCAGCTCGCCACCACGGTCTTCAATAGCAATTTGAATGCCGCCGAGCGAGTCTTCACCGAGGAAGGATGTTGCGCCAGAAATGGTGAGCATGTAGGCAATGTGGACTGGCTCATCGGGGCCAATAACCACGCAGCCAAGCTCATCTTCACATTCCTGCGCAGTGGCAAATGGCACAGCTGTGATAAGCAGTGCAAGCAATAAAACAATAGTTAATAGTCGTTTCATCGTGTGTCTCTCCAACAACACTAGATTGAGGTAAAACAGCAAAATTGATGCATAAGGGGGGGGATTAAGTAACTTATTCCCCACCCTCTTGCAACTCGCGCCCATATTATAACGCAAACTTTTTGATTGGCGAGTTTTTGCATATATTTTGGGGAAATTGCCCTATTAGAAATTATCAAATACAAACGAAACGGATTAATCGATTATTCTGTTGCGGATGTGCTGTTGGTAGATAATCGAGAACGCACAACATCATAGCTAAACCAGCCGAACCCCAAAAATACAAGCCCCGCACCAAAGGCAATTATCCCATTCCGCCGCTGCTGTAATAATTCGTTGCGCTCACGGTCGGCATTTAAGAGTGCGTATGCCTGTGTTTCGGGAATTTCTTCAGGTTGTTCACTGGAGTTATTATGGAACTGTTCGGCCAGATTGGCAGATAAATGGTTTCCTGCATCTAATACCCAGAAACCGCCTAAGAGGCTGAGAACAAGACCAATGAGAATAAATGTAATGGGGATAGATTGTAGAAAATCGCGGTTGATAAATCGCATAATTACACCCTTCAGCAAATGAGAGGAGATACAGCGGCCATTATAGCGAAAGCTTGGATTTGACAACAAATTTGTTGCGGGAACAGGTAGTTTGGAGTATAGTCTTTACAAGCTTAACATTACTTTACAAAGCGGGTTTAAACGATACACTTCCTAATTTTCATCGCAGCCAACCCTCTACCAATTGAATATTAAGCCGTTAAGGCTTTCTTAGGGCGTATAAAAATAGATATGGTCCCGGTCGGGTGACATTCCCGTGGACAAAAAAGTTTTGTTGTTTTAGGAGGAACTGTATGAACTTCAAACGCCTTATTCCTGTGGCAATCCTGATTATTGGGGTTGTCGTTTTAGCATTTGGTGTTACAGCTCAAGATTTTCCTGTAGCAGGTAAATATTTCCTCGTTTCTCATGGTGGCCCAGGCAATCCATTCTGGAACGTGGCCATTCAAGGTATGGAAGATGCCTGTGCATTTTTAGGGGCAGAATGCCAGTGGTTGGGTGATGAAACCTTCGGGTTTGATAACATGCCTGGCTATATGGATGATGCCTTAGCCGCGGGGGCTGATGGTATCGGTATTACGGCTGCTCGCCCAGAAGCTGTTGAAGAAGGGGCGTTACGGGCGCTTGAGCAAGGTATCCCCGTGATTGCTTTTAACGCGCCTGATACCCGTGAAAACCCCATTCCGTATTTGTTCTACATTGGTGGTGACGAGTTCCTTGGTGGTGTGGCCGTTGCTGAACAGATGTTGGCCTATGCTGAGGAAACGGGCTTTGAGATTGATAAGGCTATCTGCCCAATTCAAGAACCTGGGCACACAGGCTTGGAAGCACGTTGTGCAGGTTTCCGTTCGGTGATGGAAGAAGCCGGGGTGGCAGTAGAAAATCTGGCGACAGATAATGACACGAGCATCACCTCTGGTATTTTGACCGACTACTGGCTGGCCAATCCAGATTTGGATGCCGTTTTCTCGCTTGGCCCCTTGCCGTCAGATGCTTACTATCAATTCCTCGACGAAAATGGTATTGACCCCAGCACCATTGTACATGGCACATTCGACCTCAGCCCAGCGATTATCGACGCCATTCTTGACGGTCGTACTCTAGTCGCTATTGATCAGCAACAATATCTGCAAGGCTTTGAGACGATTATGTGGCTATATCTGAACCATAACTTTGGTTTACGTCCGGCCAACGATATTTTGACAGGTCCAGGCCTGGTAACTGCTGATAACGCTGAACAAGTAAAGGCACTCTCTGGCACATATCGCTAGATTGCGATAAGACTCAAGTTGTATGTTTTCGGAGGGGAATTTCCCCTCCGACTTCAATTAGGCTACCTGAATGATGGAATACTCAGCGATAGCAGCAATATGGCGGGAGGGGCTTGCCGCTCCTTTTGATACATTACATGGCAAGGGAGGAGCATAATAATGACTGAGACTGTGGCCAATGGACCAAAAGCCAAGGTTAAACTAGAAGATTTATCATTTTGGCAAACACTGCGGGCGCGAATGGCCAACTCCCCTGAAGCGGGCGCGCTTATTGGTTTTGCCTTTGTGTTCTTGTTTTTTGCGCTAACAACCCCCACATTTTTCACCCCAGCTTCAATGGCATCCATGCTGACAAAACAATCAGTTCAAGGCATTGTTGCTGTGGGTATCACATTTTTGATGATAGCGGGTGAATTTGATTTATCTGTTGGCTCAATTTTAGGCGTAGCTGGCATCGTTTTCGGCCAATTATTGATTGGCGAAGGCTTATTTGACCCATTACCCATTGGTATTGCATTTATTGCAGCACTTGGCAGCGGCATTTTGTTAGGCTTTCTCAATGGCATTATTTTGGTTCTAACAAGAATACCGTCTTTTATCGTGACGTTAGGTACACTGCTCGCTTATCGTGCACTAGCTTTAACGGCAACAAG
>DAOTWU010000263.1:0-3418 GCA_034435735.1 Anaerolineae bacterium
TGACCGGATATTGTCTTCTTTTTACCTTTTAAGGGAAATTAGGTATTACACACATGGAAAAACACAAGGTCAAATTACATGTAAAAAATATTTCGCTAAGTTTTGGAGGTATACACGCGCTAAGCGATGTTGATTTTGAGGTTGAAGAGGGCACAATTTTCGCCATTATTGGCCCTAATGGCGCAGGGAAAACAAGTTTAATCAATAGCATCAACGGCTTTTATCGCCCACAAAAAGGCCAGATTATCTTTGAAGGTCAAGACATCTCTAACCTTCCCCCTTATAAACGTGCTCAATTGGGCATTTCTCGCACATTCCAAAATATTGCGCTGTATACTAACGCGACCACGCTAGATAATCTCATGGCAGCGCGCCACATCCATATGAAAACCAATATGTTGACTGGTGCGATATTCCGTGGCCCAGCACGGCGCGAAGAGATTGAACACCGCCGTCGTGTAGAAGAAATTATCGACTTTCTAGAGATGGAAAGTATCCGCAAGAGCATCGTTGGCACGCTCAGTTATGGTTTGCGCAAGCGGGTAGAGTTGGGGCGTGCTTTGGCATTAGAACCCCGCTTATTGCTATTGGATGAGCCAATGGCGGGGATGAATGTTGAAGAAAAAGAGGATATGGCGCGTTTCATCCTCGATATTCATGAGCGTCAAAATATGACTATTTTATTGATTGAGCATGATATGGGGCTGGTGATGGATATTTCGCATCGTGTTATGGCACTAGATTTTGGGGTGAAGTTGGGCGAAGGCACACCAGACGAAATCCGCCAAAATGAAGCCGTGATACAAGCCTACTTAGGGCAGGAGGCTTAATATGACCGCGACTACCCAAAATCCCACGATTCAATATCGCAAACCCAAGCCCGGCAAGGTTTATCGCTCTAAATTAAAGGGCGAGTTTACGCCACCTGGCCCAGATAGAGACACCCTACCCAAAAACTTTTTACTACGCGTCAAGGAATTTGGGCCAGAGGTTGCCATGCGAAAAAAGCGCTATGGCATCTGGCAAGAATACACATGGAACGAAGTGTATGAGCATGTCACAAACTTCTGTATGGGACTTATCAGCCTTGGCTTACAAAAGGATGATGCAGTAGCCATTATCGGCGAAAATGACCCGGAATTTTACTGGACGCAAATTGCGGTGCATAGCGCCCGCGGGAAAACAGTAGGCGTCTTCAGTGACGCAACGCCAGAGGAGCTGCTCTATGTTTTAGACCGCACCCATGCTGTCTTCCTGCTGGCTCATGACCAAGAACAGGTTGATAAAGCCCTGGCGATTAAAGACCGCATCCCCAACATACGCAAGGTGATTTATTGGGATGATATGGGGCTGTGGAATTATGATGACCCGTTACTGGCCAGCTTTGAAGATATTGAAGCGCTTGGACGTGAATACAAAAAAGAGCACCCTAACCTATTTGAGGAACTAGTCGCGCAAACTCAGCGAGAAGATGTGATTATCCTCAGCATGACTTCGGGCACAACTAGTGCGCCTAAATTCGCCATGATTACCAACTGGCAATTGGTTTATGGCAACGCCATGAATTATTACTGGGTGCAAGCATGGCGCGAGGATAACTGGCTATCATTTAGCCCGATGGCGTGGCTGACAGAACAAGCCTTTGGCTTCACCAACTTCTTGCTACATGGCCATCAGGTCAATTTCCCAGAAGGGCCAGAAACAGTTCAGCATGATATACGCGAAATTGCGCCGGCGGGCTTGTTATTCCCCAGCCGCGTTTGGGAAAATCTGGCGAGTTCAGTGCGCTTCCGCATCAGCGATAGCACCTGGATTAACCGCTTCCTATTCAAAATTTTCATGCCCATTGCTTATCAATATGCCGATAAAGAAGACCGTAAAGAACCAATTGGTCTGGGGTTGAAATTTTTACGTTGGTTGGGCGAATTCGCAATCTTCCAGCCATTGCGCGACAAATTAGGGCTAACGCGGGCGCGTAATGCGTTAACCGCTGGCGCTATGCTCAGCCCTGATGTAGTGCGTTTCTTCCGTGCGATTGGTGTAGAGTTGCGCCAGTTATATGCTTCTACAGAAACATTCGGCACGATTCATTTGCCTGGAGATGTACGGTTCGAAACTGTAGGTGTGCTTGTGCCTGGTGTAGAGCTAAAAATCGCTGAAGACCAAGAAATTTTACTGCGCACAGAAGCGCGTTTCGCTGGCTATTTCGAAGCGCCAGAGAAAACGGGCGAAGCCATCGACGAAGAGGGCTGGTACTACACAGGCGACGCGGGGTATATGGATGAGGAAAGCGGACATCTTATCTACCTAGACCGCCTCAAAGATATGATTGAGCTGGCCAATGGGCACAGCTTTAGCCCGCAATATATTGAAGGCCGCCTGAAATTCAGCCCCTATATTCAAGATGTGATGACCATCGGCGGCTTCGATATGGAATATGTGACGGCGATTGTCATTATTGATTTTGACAATCTGGCGCGCTGGGCAGAGAAAAACGGTCTTTCCTTCACGACATTTGTTGACCTTTCGCAAAAGCCAGAAGTGTACGATTTAATCGAAGAAATTATTGCCGAAGTCAATCGTTCGCTACCAGAATGGCAACGCATCCGCAAATTCGTGATTTTGCATAAGCAATTCGACGCTGACGAAGCGGAACTCACCCGTACCCGCAAATTGCGCCGTCGCACCTTGCAGAAGAAATATGGCGAAATTTTGGAAGCGATGTACGGGGATAAAGAGAGTGTCCTTGTTCGGGCAGATGTTAAATATCGTGATGGGCGTACTGGCGTTATAGAAACTGCGTTACAGGTGCGGACAATCACGAAATCATAAATAGTGGTAAAAGGGCTGTTGTTTATTCACAGCCCTCGTCTAGATAAAGTTTTGGTTATTACAGCAGTTTTTTAAGAGAGGCTTACTTTGATACAATCAAATCGCTCCTTACAACGTGCTGGGACATGGCTATTTTATGCTATCGTCGCACTCCTTCTCTTCTTATGGTTACAGCCTTTAGCTGCACAGAAATCTGGCAATGCCATCATTCAACGCACCATCGGCGGTGTGATGCTGGGCAGCATTTATGCCATTATGGCGCTGGGCATTGTCGTCATTAATAAGGCATCAGGCGTATTCAACTTCGCACATGGTGCGATGATGATGATTGCCGGCTATATGTTTTTCAGCTTCTTCAATACGCAAGAAATCTCACTTGTTGCCGCGGGTTTATTGGCCTTCGGTGCGGTAATACTAGGCTTTTCTATGGGCGGATGGCGCGAATTATTCATCCCTCAACGGCTCATTACCGCGATTATCATCGGTATAGTCCTCACGCTGATGATGACAACCGGGGGGACAGAACAGCGCTGGCTCCATGCACTAACAGGCGCGATAACCGGCGCGGTACTGATTGGTTTGCTGG
>DAOTWU010000264.1:0-2995 GCA_034435735.1 Anaerolineae bacterium
TGTTAATACCCCTCTACAAAGAGTTGTTGTGCAAGAACCTCGTTTTCTAGTGCGTAAAGTTGTAGTTGGTGTGTGTATTCTCTATCGTCGTGATGTTCATGAGAAGCTTAACGGGTATGATGAAAATTTGTTTTTAATTGAGGATTACGACTTTTGTTTAAGAGCCTCTATGTGGTTTTCACTGTCACCACTTCATGAGGATTTATTTTTATATCGCCAACATAGTGGATCATTGACCTCACAGAATCGGCAAACTGTCATGCAACTTCGCGAGCAACTTTTACTCCGACATTTGCCGAATTTGCCGTGGGCAGATAATGTTGACCTAGCGCGAGGTTATCTTCATTTGGGTGAAGTCGCACATGAATTAGGTAGCAAAAGGCGTAAATACAAGTACCATTTCATCGCTTTACGCTATAATGTATTCGTCGTGCTGCGTTACTACTTGCTACGCTTATCACCCCAGCCATTACGTCGTCGCCTTATCAAACTTTATCAGAAGTTGCGTGGCATAACCTAAATATTGGCGAGAACGAAAGGCGTGTGTTGTGTGGATTACGACCAGCTGGGATGATGGTCATCGTCTGGATTTACGCCTTGCGGATTTGTTAGACCGTTATCATCTCAAAGGCACGTTTTACCTTTTTCGAGAGGGGATGGAAAATCGCCTCAGCGATGCTGAAATTCGCGGCTTAAGCACACGGCATGAAATTGGCGCACATACCCTGACTCATCCAGACCTCACACAGATAGATTTGCCCTCTGCCCGTGCTGAAATTGCAGGCTCAAGAGCGTGGCTACGGGATTTAACCGGCGACCCCATTACAGCTTTTGCTTATCCCTATGGTACTTATAATCAACTCATCATTGAATCTGTTGCGGAACTTGGGTTTACCTGTGCCCGCACGGTGAACGACTATACTATTCATCCACCTAAATCACCTTACATCATGCCCACTACCGTTCAAGTAACTGCTTTTCCGTTCCACAATACAGATTCATTCAGCGGTCGCATTCGCCCATTAGCCACCGCATTGCCTCATATTTTTCGCTTACGGCTATCGCCATTATCTCTGCGTACTTGGCGAGATATGGCTATTACCTTATTGAAACGTGCGATAAAGACAGATGGTATCTGGCATTTATGGGGGCATAGTTGGCAAATTGAGGAAATGGGAATGTGGCGGGAGTTAGAAGAAGTATTGAAGTTTGCAGGTCAATATGCGCAATATGCCGTGACCAATAGCGAACTTGCCCAAGCAGTTTTTGCCAATGAATAGCGGCTATCCACTCACAATATTAGGCGATAGCGGTTTTGGCGGAACGTATATACTGCTCATTGAACTTGCAGAAACGATCACACTCACCTTTGGCCGTTTTCAAAAAGGAATGCGTTTTACTTTACCCGCTGGCCTATATATTTATGTGGGTTCAGCATTAGGGCAGAAGGGCGCTTCTTCGCTCTCCTACCGTTTGCTACGTCATGTCACTCGTACTGGTGACAAACCGCCGCACATAATTCGCCGCGCTCTACAAAATGGCCTGAGCACTTGTGGCTTACCTGCTCCCTTACCTAAACGCAAAACTTTGCGCTGGCACATTGATTATTTGCTGGATGAAACCGCCGCTAGTTTAGTGCATGTGGCGGCTATCCGTAGTTCCCTCCGTTTGGAAAGCCCTATCGCATGTTGGCTGATGGCTCGTGATGGTGTTACTGTGCCAATTGTTGGTTTAGGCGCGCAAGACACTCGTGGCGAAACCCATTTGTTACATTTAGCGCATAATGGGGTGTGGGAGAGTGTACTGGAGCAGCTGCCACAATTTCTGGATAGAGAAATGAAAAAGGCGGCTCATTAAGGCCGCCTCTTTGAGAATACTATATCCCTATTCTGCTTCTTGCGTCGCTTCAGCTGTGGCTTCTACTTCGGCTGTGGCCTCTGGCGTTTCCTCCACCACTTCAGCTGCGGCTGTCGCCTCTGGCGTGCTTTCGACAACAGGCGCTTCAGTGGCTTCTGGTGTTGCCTCTGTCGCTGCCCCGTCTTCGACTGTCACTTCTGGTGTGCTTTCCACAACTGGGGCTTCAGCCGTCGCCTCTGGCGTCACTTCTGGAATCGAGAGGTCTGGCATTGGTGTTGGCTCATAGGGTGGATGCTCGATGAGGTCAAATAAGAAGCGCTCTAGGTTGAACTTCGCCACAGTGACAACTGTGCTTGTATCATCACCGACTAGCGCGTAATAGCGGTTATTTGCTGCATTTTTGCCGCCTACATGCAGCGTATACACCTCGCCTGTATCGGTAGTTACCGAAAGGGTATACTGAGGCTCAACCAAGCCAAATGGTTCTAAATCATCAACCTCAAAACGATCTTCTGCCTCCAGTGTTGCAAACATATCCATACGCCCTACAGCCTGCACTTGGTCTACGGTAGCCCCCTCTAATGCATAGGTGGCCTCTTCCACATACCAAACACCTTCAGGGCTGCGGGCGAGATGGGTTGCTTCGCCATTTGTGTTATTGACAATATCAAACCGAAATACTGTATCTGAGTTCAAGTCTGGGAAAAGGCGTTTGGCAACATCTTCGGTTGCTTCAGGCTCAGCATCGGGCGCACTTGCAGGGTTGTTACTTAGCAAAAGTGCGCCAACTATCACAATCAGGCTAACAACAAGCAGTATGAGTGTATTCCGATTGAGCCGCATGGTTAACCCTCCTGATGTGATGATGGTTGGTGAATATCAACGCGCTCACGGTTACGCCACCAAACCCATACCCCAATGAGCAATGTGCCGAATGGTAACAATATCACCGTGATGAAGCTGATTGTGCTTAGGTCACTAGGAGTGGCGAAAATGGGGGTATCTTCAACCCGTGTGCCCAGTTGCACTTGTGAAATCTGGCTGGCGAACGAATCAAAACCAGTTGTCCAAGCCAAACCATTCAACGTTAAGGCATAGTTCTGAATGCTAGCTATTGCCAAGTCTCGGTACTGGTTGG
>DAOTWU010000265.1:0-5113 GCA_034435735.1 Anaerolineae bacterium
GATGATTAATTAGCTTTCAATGGTGTAACAGCCTTGATGAGCGCCATGTGCTTTTCCCAAATTTCCCACCTATAACATGGCGCATGGGCGAGGTTCTCTGTGCTGGCGGCCTCGCCCTTTTTTATTTGTTGCTGATGGCCTTAATCGCTTATCAACAGAAATCGTTTTTTCTGCTACAATAGTGCGTCGGGCAGCAAGAAATGATGACAGGATAAACAGGGCATGACGCTGCGGATATATAACTTCCTCGGACGTGAAAAACAAGAATTTGTCCCCCTTGAAGAAGGGCGTGTTGGTATGTATGTGTGCGGGCCTACCGTGCAAGATTACGCCCATCTGGGACATGCAAAAACCTACATTTCTTTTGATGTCATTGTGCGCTATTTGCGCTTCAGTGGCTATGACGTTCTCTATGTGCAAAACATCACTGATGTTGGCCACTTACTAGAAACTGGCGAAGACCGCATCCTGAAGAAAGCCCAACAACTGCAGGCCAAGCCTATGGCCATCGTTGAGCATTACATGCGTGAATACTTTGCTGATATGGATGCGTTGGGCGTGCGCCGCCCTGATATTTCTCCCCGTGCCAGCGCGCACATTCCCGAACAAATTGAAATGATTCAGCGCCTTTTAGAAGAAGGCCATGCTTATGAAGTGAACGGGAATGTCTATTTTGATGTGACAACCGCTCATGATTATGGCAAGCTCTCTAACCGCCGTATTGAGCAGCAACAAGCTGGTGCTCGTGAAGCGGTGCGCGATGAAAAGCGCAATCCAGAGGATTTTGCGCTATGGAAGCGCGCCGAGCCAGAGCACATTTTGCGCTGGAATAGCCCATGGGGAGAGGGTTTCCCTGGTTGGCATATTGAATGCTCGGCGATGTCTCGTAAATATTTGGGGCCAACCTTTGATATACATGGCGGCGGCATTGATAACATTTACCCGCATAATGAAAACGAGATTGTCCAAAGCGAGTGCGCTAATCATGCCGAGTTTGCGCGCTATTGGATGCTAGTTGGCACTTTGCTTGTGCCAGACCCTATTGATGGCACGCCCGTGAAGATGAGTAAATCACTGGGGAACTTCATCCGTATTCGTGACGCCTTAGAGCAATACCGCCCAGAAGTATTGCGGATGAACGCCCTAAGCGTGCAATATCGCAATCCCGTTGTGTATAGCGATGAGGCGATGCAGTCCATGCAGGCGGGTTGGGAACGCCTCTATGGTGCGGTGCGTCTTGTCCGCCAGCAGATGAATACCGCGCCCGAAACCGACGACGGCAATGCTTTCCTAGAGGTGCTGGATAAAACTCGCGCCGAGTTCATCGAAGTGATGGATGATGATTTCAATACGCCGAAGGCCATCGCCGCCCTGCAGGAATTAACACGCGAGGTCAATAGCTTGCTCAACAGTGACCAAACAGTTGGCCTGAGCACGCTACAGGCGATTAACGCATTGTATGAAGAACTTGGTGGCGAGGTGCTGGGGCTTATCCCTTCAGTGGAAACCGAAACGGGTGGGGATAGCCGCCGCGAAGCTGGTTTGATTGAGCTACTCATTGAGTTGCGGGCGAAGGCGCGCGCAGAGAAGAACTACGCTGAAGCCGACCGCATCCGCGACCGTTTGCAAGAGCTGGGCGTTGTCTTAGAAGACCGTCCAGATGGAACAATTTGGCGAGTACAGTAACCATGCCTGATTTTATTTATGGCCATTGGCCTATTATTGAAGCCATGCGCGCTGGTCGCCGCGAGTTTGAGCAATTGCTCATCACCAATACAGCAGAAGACCGCGGCGCCATCAAAACCATCGTCCAAATGGCAGAGGAGCGCGGTATACCCATTCGCCGCGTGCCCAAGCGTATTGTCGATGATATTGCCGTCGGCGCGAACCATCAAAATACCGTATTGCGTGTGAGCGAATATCCCTATACCGATGTTGAGGATATTCTCACCCTTGCCGCACAACGCAACGAACAGCCATTTATCCTGCTGCTAGACTTGCTCAAAGACCCGCAGAATGTTGGCAGTTTGTTGCGCGTCGCCGATGCTGTTGGGGTGCATGGTGTCATCTTGCAAGAGCGCCGCAGCGTCGGGGTGACGCCCGCTGTAGTCGCCGCTTCTTCTGGCGCGGTGGAACATTTATATGTGGCGCAGGTGACGAACCTGGTCAACACCATGAAAGACCTGAAAGAGAACGATGTCTGGTTGGTTGGTCTAGATTTAGGGCCAGATGTACCGCCGTTAAACCGCACCGATTTGAATATGGCGATTGGTCTGGTGCTAGGCAGCGAAGGCGAGGGCATGCGCCGTCTCGTCCGTGATACCTGTGACCTGCGCCTGACCTTGCCCATGCGTGGCAATGTTGCCAGTTTGAATGTGGCGACAGTCGGCTCAATTGCGCTATATGCCGCTTGGCAGGCGCGTGGTTGGGAAGGCTGGCAGACAGAATAAAACCCTCGCACAAGGGCTATTATAAAAAATGGTAAAATAGGGGCGATGTGACTTATCGCCCCTTTGTCGGCTATAGAGTACCTGCCGGTAGGTGGATTTGAGAAAAGAGGTTAAGCCATGATCAATGATGTCTTAAAAGAAACCCGTGAAAAAATGAAGGCTTCTCTGGCGGTATTTGAACAAGATTTACAAGGCATTCGCGGCAATCGCGCCAGTACCGCCCTCGTAGACCGTTTAGAAGTTGATTATTATGGCCAGCCCACCGAGCTGCGCCAATTGGCGACTATTTCCACGCCCGAAGCACTGCAAATTCTCATCAGCCCGTATGATAAAACCGCGCTGAAGAGCATTGAACGCGCTATTCAAGAGGCCAATATCGGCGTTAACCCCAATAATGACGGCAATGTCATCCGCTTGAACATGCCACCACTGACGCGCGAGCGCCGCCAAGAATTGGTGCGGGTGCTCCATAACCGTGTGGAAGAGGCGCGTGTCGCTATTCGTAATATTCGCCGTGCTGCCAATGATGACCTAAAAGAATTTGAGCGTGAAAAACTCATCTCTGAAGATGAGATGCACCATGGCTTTGAAGAAGTGCAAAAGCTTACTGATGAGTACATCGCTAAAATCGAGGAGCTAGGGAAGGCCAAAGAACACGACATCCTTGATGTTTAAGCCTGATGAATGTAGGAGAGGCGCGGCGAACGAGAAAAGTTTTTCGACATTATGTTGATTTGAGGAATTAGGCAGGACAGGTTGTATACTTTCAAGTATACTGAGCATGTCGGCAATACCACCTACAGGAAGAAAAAAGGGAAGCCAATGTTAGCCACTAAAGACTCTCCTACGCCGGGAGACGGTGACGAAACGGAGCGCCCGTTGCCGGAACGCATTCCGCGTCATGTTGCCATCATTATGGATGGGAATGGGCGTTGGGCTAAGGCACGTGGCTTGCCCCGTAGCGCGGGACATCGTCAAGGAACAGAAAATTTGCGGCGTATCTTGCGTGCTGCCGTTGATTTTGGCATTGAAATTTTGACCATCTACGCCTTCTCTACAGAGAATTGGTCGCGCCCGCGCCGTGAAGTGCGCCTGTTGATGCGCATTCTCGAAATGGTTATCGACCGCGAGTTGAAAGAACTCAATGAGAATGGGGTGCAAATTCGCCATATTGGTGAACTCAGTGGCATTGCCCCGCGCTTGCAAAAAAAGGTAAAACAGGCGTGTGAACTCACGAAGAATAATTCACGTCTGATTCTCAATGTGGCGTTCAATTATGGTGGGCGCGATGAGATTGTGCAAGCAGTGCGCCAAATAATCCGCGATGGCGTCTCGCCAGAAGATGTAACCGAAGAGCTGATTAGCAGCTACCTCTATACCAGTGGCTTGCCTGACCCCGATTTGATTATTCGCACTAGCGGCGAATTCCGCTTGAGTAACTTCCTCATCTGGCAAGGTTCGTATTCGGAATATTATTCCACCCCGACCTTTTGGCCAGATTTTGATAAGGAAGAGTTGCGGAAGGCGTTAGTAGAGTATAGCCGTCGTAAGCGCCGCTTTGGCATGACGCAAGAGCAAATCGAGGCGCTGGAAAAAGAGAACAGCTAGCCGCTTCCCTTATCGCTTATAGTTCTACCTACAGCATACCCACCGCCACGTTGAACCAGCGTGGCGGTTTGGGTTCATTTTTTTGCCCCCGTAAACCTTAGCGTTATAATTAAACCAAAATTTGATTTTAGCCAAAAGGATGTCATGATGAGCAATAATATTGATAAAGGGCGTGCTGCATTACAAGCTTGGGAAGCTAGCAAACCCGATAATTTTTTCACCGCAGACCATAACCTGCAATCGGTATTGCGTCGTTATATGGGCGATGAAGCCTATGCCGCTGCCGAACCGAATTTCAAGGCGTTAGGGGCGGCTTGTGCCACCGTGATTGACCGCAACGCAAAAATAGAAGACCGCATCGGCAATCACCCCCGCCTTGACCGTTGGAATGGGATTGGCGAGCGCACAGAGCAAATCGAATTTCACCCAAGCCACGACGCCAATGGCCAAATTATCTGGTCTAGTGGGATTATGGCCATGCAGGGAGAAGCTGGGCGCACTGTCGAGCAAATGGGGTTATTCTATTTGCTTAACCACAATGGGGAAGCTGGCCACATGTGCTCTTTGGCCTGTACTAGCGGCCTCATTCGTGCCTTGAAAACCGTGGCTGATGATGCTGTTCGGGAGAAATTTTTGCCGCCATTGCTCAATCCTGACTATGATACTATGCAACACGGCGCTCAATTCCTCACCGAAGTACAAGGCGGGAGTGATGTCGGTTCAAATGCAGTTGTGGCGCGCCAGCATGAGGATGGCACATGGCGTATTACTGGCGAAAAATGGTTCTGTTCCAATATCAACGCCGACCAATTTCTCATGACCGCCCGCCCAGAAGGTGCGCCTGAGGGTACACCGGGACTTGGTTTATTTGTCGTGCCGCGTCGCCTCGATGATGGCAGTACGAATGGTTTCTACATCCGCCGCCTAAAAGATAAGCTCGGCACGCGCACCCTAGCCAGCGCTGAAGTGGATTTTGTGGACGCTGTGGCTTACCCTGTTGGCGCATTAGATAGCGGCTTTAAGAATGTCGTTTCGTTGGTGCTCAATACGTCGCG
>DAOTWU010000266.1:0-2384 GCA_034435735.1 Anaerolineae bacterium
CCAGAGGATGCCACACCAACACCAGAGGGCGGCCAAGTCATCTCTACACCAGAACCGGTTGCGAGTAACACACCAACGACAATTGCTACACCCACTGCCACTGAAGTACCATCTGGCGGAAGCACAACACCCATTAATGAAGAATTTCCCGGTAGAGTAATCCAT
This sequence comes from Anaerolineae bacterium, assembly GCA_034435735.1. GTDB lineage: Bacteria > Chloroflexota > Anaerolineae > Aggregatilineales > Phototrophicaceae > S146-30. The sequence continues at coordinate 166 of DAOTWU010000266.1, forward strand.
CGCGTACGGCGTGGCGATACAGTTGGGAAGCTAGCGCAACTATATGGCAGCACCATACAAGCGATTATTGATGCCAATGGGTTAGATAGTGACGCGCGGATATTCATCGACCAGAATTTGATTATTCCGGTACGTATTCCTAACCCGGCGACAGAAACACCGACCTTTACCCCAATTCCAGCGCAGCCAGTAACAGAACAACCAGCGAATGGCGCAGGTGGAGGCGGTACAGGTGGTGCACAAAACACATATGTGGTGCAACCTGGTGATACTCTGTCATCTATTGCTCAGCGGTTCAATACCACTATAGGCACATTGGCACAATTAAATGGGATTGTGAACGCTAATCGCATTTTCATTGGTCAGGTATTGCAGTTGCCTGTGCCGAGTAGTGGCCAAAGCCCAGAAGCACAACCAACAGAAGCGCCAACACCAGAGCCACCACAACCAACTGTTTATGTGGTACAGCCTGGCGATAACCTTTATCGCATCGCGCTACGCTTTGGGGTTTCCATTGTGCGCTTAGCAGAGATTAATGGCATCACCGATTACAATCGGGTATTCATCGGCCAACGTTTGACCATACCATGAGCGAGTGGCGAGTCATACGTCATGCCGAAAGCGGCGAAGTCGTTTTAGCACGGGCGAAGTGGTGTGCAAGCTTTTGGTGCAAATTTCGTGGCCTACAGTTTGTACGCCACTTGCCCGATGACGAGGGACTGCTTTTCGTGCATAATAGCGAAAGCCGTACAGGAACGGCGATTCACATGTTTTTCATGTGGTTTCCGATTGGTGTCATATGGCTGGATGCGCAAGGTATTGTTGTCGATAAAGTTTTAGCGAAACCTTGGCGGCCAGCTTATACACCGCGCGCAGCTGCGCAATATTTCATTGAAGCAACACCATCTATCCTGGAACGGGTAGCTATTGGCGATAGATTGCTATTTGACGAGGCAGTTCAGGTATGAAGTTGCGTTTTTTATTGAGTATGTTAATGGCGGGTATGCTCCTATGGCTGCCCGCTTCTGTTATAGCGCAGGATGAGCAACCGCCGACCGATACAACATCTGGCGTTACTATTCACGTAGTACAACGCGGCGAAACGCTTTTTCGCATTGCACAAGAATATGGGTATAGCGTTGAAGCGATAGCAGAGCTAAATGGGTTAAGCGATCCATCCAGCTTGCAAGTTGGCCAACGATTACTCATTCCAACAAGTAATGATCAAGGCTTGCGGCAAGCCCAAGAGCACATTGTTCAACCTGGTGAAACCTTAGCAAGCATCGCCAATTTATATGGCACAAGCATCGAACAGTTAGCAGCGACAAACAACATCAGCGACATTAACACGCTGTATGTTGGGCAGGTGCTGACAATTATCCCCGAACAGATTATTGCAACAAACATCGAGCCACCAGAACCGATGAGACCTGGACGGGTTGTCCATACTGTGCAATCGGGCGAGACACTATTTCGTATTGGGCAGCTTTACGGTTTAACTGTCAACGAAATTATGCAGGCTAACAGTCTGAGCGACACCAATATCTATGTAGGGCAGCAGCTTGTTTTGCCTGGCGTCACCCCGCCCCAACTGGCACTCGATTTACCAGAAGCCATCACTGGCCTTGATGTGACTCCCTTAATTCTGGTAGAGGGACAAGCCGCACGAATACGCTTGAGCACGGCAGAAAGCGCGACGGTATATGGTAACTTTTTATCAAAAGAGTTGTCATTCATCAGCGATGTTGATCGCCAAAGACATTTGAGCCTGTTTGGTATTCCTCTAAGCACTGAAGCGGGTATCTATCCAGTGACAATTACTGTGCTTACGGATACTGGTGAGGAAACAACCATCAATTTCAATGTGCAAATTGTAAGCGGCGGATACGGCGTTACCAACATTGAATTGCCTGAAGGTAGTGACCTATCGCTAATTGATACCTCAACGGATGAACAAGAACTTTCCATATTAGGGAGTTTAACCAGCCAAATAACGTCAGAAAAATATCTCACTGGCCCAATGGGGCTACCAGCCGCCGCGCCAATGAACGCGGTATTTGGCACGAGACGTTCTTATAACGGCGGTGAGGTCAATCGTTTTCACTTAGGAGCTGACTTTGCAGGTGGACCAGGTAGCCCGATTCTAGCGGCAGGACCAGGACGGGTTGTTTTAGTTGATTGGCTCAGTTTGCGAGGTTTAGCCACTGTTATTGACCATG
>DAOTWU010000267.1:0-7150 GCA_034435735.1 Anaerolineae bacterium
TGGGCGTTGCATCAGTAGTTGCTCAACTTGTTCCCGATTCCATCGACAAATCAAGCAATCTTCCAGCGCCTGGGCAAAAGTGTCATGAAGCCGCTGCCCCACCAAGGCCATATGGCCAAAAATCGAGCCTGCATGAAGTTCTGCTATCACAAATTTACGCCCATCGGCAGACATCCGATAAAGTTGAACGCGGCCTTCTTTTAGAATAAATAAGACTTCTGCCGGATCATCGGGTAAATAAAATAAATGGCCTGGTGGATAGCGCACCATTTGGGTATGACTTTCCACTTCCGCCATTTCTTCAGCAGATAAATCACGTAATAAATCGACAGAGGCCAAATAAACCCTTTTTCGAGACATGGCACATACATTCCAACACAAAACAATACAATAATGTTTACTATAGCATATATAGCGTCTTGAACCGAAAATAGCCCCAAGGGGCAAGGATATTGTAAGCATTTATCATTACACTCTGAACAAATTAGCACAACCTAGTCTGGAGAAATTGTATGGGTGTTGATCCAACTTTCGGCCTTGCGTTCATCGCAGGATTTGTCTCTTTTGTATCGCCGTGTGTATTACCCCTTGTACCTGCTTATATTGGCTATATGGGCGGGCGTATGACAAAAACGGTTTCGTCACAAATTGCGGTGAGTGGCAACGCGGCTATCAGTGAACGATCATGGACAACGCGCTTCAGCACATTTTTACACGGTGTCGCTTTTGTCGCTGGCTTCACACTAGTTTTTGTTGTTTTGGGGTTATTCATCTCCAGTCTAGCATCCATCGCCACGGTCATTACTGATATTATCGGGCGAATTGGCGGCATCATCATCATTTTCTTCGGTCTTCACTTCATGGGTGTCATGCCCAATATCTTCCGACGGTTACGGGCGGGGGTAAAAACCACAACAATCAACGGGCAAACCCATTATGAAGGCGGCTTGTTAGGCAATCTTGGCGCATCAATTGTCCTAACAGCACTCGGTGGTCTCATTATCTGGTGGGGGTTTGTAGAGCCAATCATCGCCCTACCAGTCCTAGCTGTCTTCGCACTGGCATTGCTCCTCGGTGGCGCGTTTACCCATCCTGGAACATTCTGGGTAAAAATCATCAATACCTTGGAAACCGCGCTCTATAGCGACACGCGAAAAGAAATGACCGCGAATGGCAAAGGCGGATTAGGCGGCTCATTTTTTATGGGCATCGTTTTCTCTGCCGGGTGGACACCTTGCATTGGCCCAATTTATGGCGCCGTCCTCACTATGGCCGCGAGTGAAGGCAATATCGGCGCGGCAGCACCTCTTTTGATTGCATACTCCTTAGGGTTGGGAATCCCGTTCCTACTCACAGCTTTGCTGCTCGATAGCGCGCAGGGTGTTTTACGCCGTCTACAAAAAAGGATGCATACGATTGAACTTATTAGCGGCACATTGCTCATCCTTATCGGCATCACAGTGGCAACAGGCTCATTACAGGCATTGAGTGGGGATTTCGCCGCGCGCTTCCAAGATGTTTCAACACGTGTGGAATTGTGTACTGTAGGATTCTTTGAGGGTGAAGTGCCGTTGAATCACTTAGGTCCTTGCTATGGTGGCAGTATCACCCCCATGGAAGTTGGCGCCATCGCTGTAGGTAATCTCAACGGACCGGATTGGGAACTTAGCTATACATTTCATGCCGAAGCTGGGCAACCAATTGATATACGCTTAAATCGCGTTTCACAAGCTGTTATACCTAAGCTAGCGCTAATCTCTCCCGATGGCACGATTTTAGATACTGAGACCTATACTGAACCAATTCCAACAGGAGAAACTGTTACCCCGTTCAGCTTCACAGCAGAAACAACAGGGCTGTATATGGTCACTGTGAAGAACATGCAGGAATGGGTTGGTACAGAAGTTATTGAAGAAGTGAGCGAAGATGGCAGCACACAAACCCGCGAAAGAACTATTCTCTATAACTTCAATTTGCGCATTTTGGAACGTGACGAGGATGCCTCTACGGATACTGGCAATAGCACTGGCGCTGCTGAAGCTGTTATAGAGACAGCAATCAACAACCAAGACACATCAAACCTAGAGATAGGGCTTGAAGAAGGACAGCTGGCTCCAGACTTTGAAACGGTTACAGATGGTGGGGAAACGGTGCGATTGAGTGATTTTCGCGGGCAAGTTGTCCTACTAAATTTCTGGGGTACATGGTGCGGGCCTTGTCGCCGCGAAATGCCGTTACTGCAAGAACTGTTTGAAAATAAACAAGAGGAGAACTTCACCATTCTAGCGGTCTCGGCGCGTGACACAGTCCAGCAAGTACAGGACTTTCGGGCAGAATTTGGACTGACGTTTACACTAGCTATGGATGAAGACGAAGCAATCAGCCAAGGGATTTACGCCATTCCAGGCCAACCTGCAACGTTCATCATTGATGAAAACGGAGTCATTACAGCCCGACACTTTGGTATTCTGGTAGAATCACAAATTGACGATTTGCTAGCAACAGCACAACCATCATAGGGGCGTATGAACGCACTTCAACGAATAGCATTACTGGTCAGTGCTGCCATCCTAATGGGGGCGGCACTCTTACTTTTAACACAAAGCGGTGTTCCAGATAGAGGGCGTTATACAGGTGTGCTCTTAGAAGATGGAGGCATAGCCGCGCCAGAGATTGGCTATTTAGCGCCACCATTTGAAAAGCCCCTACTCAATGGTGATTCAATCAACTTGTTAGAATTACGTGGCCATCCTGTCGTCATTAATTTTTGGGCGACATGGTGCGAACCTTGTCGCATAGAAATGCCAGAATTGCAGCTATTACGTGACACATATGGCACAAGTGACTTATATGTATTGGCAGTGAATTTAAGTGAGCCACCGAATATTGTGCGGCGCTGGGTAAAAGAGCTGGGATTAACTTTTGATATTGTGCTAGATGAGGATGGTAGTGTTCGTGAAGCCTATCGCTTGCGCGGGCAACCATCTACATTTATTGTATCTCCCAATGGCGAGATTGTCTTCGTGGCTTATGGGCCAGTTGATATGGATACATTGAGCAGTGTTATAGAAGACTTTATAACAAAACCTTAAGGAAGCTTTATGGCAGATAAACCAAAGCGAAAGCTTGCACTGAGAGCGAACATCTGGACGTTGCGGCTAGCGCGCCAATGGACACGAGTAGCCTTGCTGATTGTTGGCATTTACGTCAGCTTGCCATTCGTCGCGCCAACGCTGATGAAATTAGGCCTAGAGGGACCAGCACGTGTTATTTACACCATATATAGCCCCTTTTGCCACCAGTTCGCATTTCGTTCATTTTTCTTATATGGCGAGCAACCTGTTTACCCACGTGCCAACACCGGCATGGATGTCACCCCTTATGAAGCATATGTGAGCGAAATTGAGGATTTTGAAGGCATTGACCTCTACGGGTTCGATGTGCCATTTATGATGGCATCACGGGGATTTGTAGGCAATGAGCGTATGGGCTATAAAGTCACATTATGCGAGCGTGACATCAGCATCTATATCGCCATTTTTATCGCAACATTGCTCTATAATATCCCATATGTGCGGAAACGGGTTCGCCCTGCCCCCTTATGGCTCTACATGATTTTAGGACTTGGGCCTATTGGCATTGATGGCTTCAGCCAGCTTCTCAGCTATCCGCCATTTGAACTGTGGCCAACACGGGAAACCTTACCAATTTTCCGCGTGCTCACCGGCGGCATTTTCGGATTCATGACAGCATGGCTAGGTCTGCCTTATATTGAGCTATCTATGCGAGATACACGGCGACAACTGGAACATAAATTGCGGCAGGCTGGTATTCTAGCTTAGCACGTAAACCACAACCATAAAGCAAAAGCCCCCATCTTGAGATAGGGGCTTTTTGATTCGTATGGATTAGTGATTATCCACCGCCATCCGAGCCACCGACACCGCCAACGCCAGGAATAGTAGGCGTGGGTGTAATCGATGGTTGTGGCGTGTTGGTCGCTGGCAACGGTGTAAAGGTTGGCAGCGGTGTAAAGGTCGCTGTCGGCGTAAATGGCGTATTGGTCGGGCGCGGCGTATTCGTCGGCCCAGGTGTACGTGTTGGGCGCGGCGTATTCGTCGGGCGCGGTGTCGGGTTATCCGTTAAGAAGATAGTGCCAGAGGCGCCACCACCACCACCGCCGCCGCCACCGCCGCCGGTGCTACCGCAACCAATTTCGAAGTACGAACCGTTGAAATCGGAAGCCGATATACCGAAAGCGCCGGAAAGCGTTGCTGCACCAGAACCTGAGAAGTCTAGATGCAATTCAGTTTGCGAATTGGGCGGGAAGGAGTAATCCACAACCCAAGTACCATCAGCACGATTCGACGGCATCGATGTGGTATTCGGTGCCATATCTGGCCCTTGCCAAACTTTTACGCCAGTACCTGATGGGTTGATTTCTGGAATATCGTCCGCATTTCGTCCGCCAACAACAAGTTTTTCGAAGACAAGTCCTGGTCTAGCAGGCCACACCAAGTGGAAACCTGTGAATGGCGCTACCACTGTGCGGTTATTGGTCACGCGCAAACGCACATCGCCGAAGGAATCGAACGAGACAAATTCAACGCGCAAGGTCGTGGAAGCACAATCTGGCGTGAATGTTGGCGTCGGCGAAATCGACGGGTCAGGCGTATCGGTTGGCAGCGGGGTCGGCGGCAAACGCAAAGCCTTCACACAACTACCACCTGTATCTGGGTCCAGGAACGTAAAGGTCGATAGGTCAAAGTCCCAAGGTGTGAGATATTGACCGGCCAACGGCGGCCCAACAAACACAGCTTCATAGGCGCTCGTTGAGAAACCGGGCAGCTCACGGTCTGCACTAGAGAAGAAACTGCCCTCAGCGCTGGTGTTGGTCGGCGCTGAACTATCTTGACCAGGACCAGACGATACCCAGAACACTTCATTGTTCATAGCCATCGAGTTAAGGTAGACATTCGGATAATCTACCCGCAACGGATGTGATGGATCATTCGGCCAGAACAGATTGACATGCAACAGTTCTGTGCTCTGGAAGTTGTCGTTGGTAAATGTGATATAGACACGATTTTGGTTAAACGTGACGTTAGCGACATCCAAATCATCACAACTGAACGGCTCAGGTGTGTATGTCGGTGTTGGGGTTTCCGTTACAGGCACAGTCGTCGCTGTCAGGGTGGCTGTTGGCGTATCGGTCTCAGTTGGCGTTACTGGCGTAGGTGTGGGCAACGTCGGGCTACCGATAGAGCTACCCTGAATTGAGCCAACCGCACGTGCAGCGGTGAATGATTCGTTGACTGCGGCACGCCGTGCTTGCAAAGTGATGAAGTCCTGCAATGGTAGCGGTGTGATAAGCGGATGGTTAAAGCGTACAACGATAGTCACACGATCACCAGGACCACCAGCATCCATCCAACGGATACCAGCATTGTTGAGGCCGCCCGCCGCCAGCGCTGCTGTTGTCGGGATTTCATTCAGCATACAATATGGCGCTTCATACACCCAAGAGCGCGTTGTTGGGTTGGGATCGTTCGCAGCATCTAGCACCGTGACAAAACGCGATTTGGTCGCAGTATCAAGGAAGCCAGATTGCTCATCTGTAGCAGGGCGCGAACTACAAACCATCAAGTTGAACCAGCGGCTATTGCTGGAACCAGGTAGCGGGATATTCCAGTTGCTATAAAGCCAATCCCGTACGCTCTCTGGTGTATTGGTCAAACGCGGCGGCTCTAAGGATAGGCCAGCAGCACCAATGCGCGCTTCCTCATAAATAGAGGCCAGGCGCAAGATGTCGCGCCGCCAAATTTGATGGTCGCTATTGCCGGGGTCACAGTCAATACCGTTATACCATGTGGCAAATAAGCTTTCATCACCGTTGGCGTAATACTGAACTTGATAGTCCGTATAAATGGGATGGGTGAACAGATTTACACTGCCACGCTTGTCATCAACATCACAGGGAACAATCGTATCCAGGTCAAAGCGGTCTTCGTTCACCTCGCCCGTTGTAGCATAACGGGCAGCAGCGCGCGCTGCATTTTGAAGCGAAACCCAAGCCTGAAAGATACGACCGAACTCAATGATGCCGAAGAGCAATAGCAGCAAAATCGGCAGGGTGAGAGCAAACTCTGCAAGAGCCTGCCCCTTGCGCCGGCGCGTTTGGGGATTGCCGGCTTGCGCTGTATGGGTTGGTGAGTTTTTGTTATCTGGCAAATCTTTCATTTGCACCCTCACAATAACTATTTTGGGCCGCGCTTAGCCGGCTAAGCGGGTAAACATGCGCGACGCAATTTCATCAAACACTGCTTGCAATTCCGCCTGCGATGGTGCGTTGAAGTAATTGCCACAGTTCTCACGTGGTGGCAGGCGGCTAATCATACTCCCAACACTTGGATATTGGGTGTCGGATAGGCGATTGTTGACAATATTCGGGTCTTCACAAGGGCCAGGAGGGCCAAAGGATTCGCTAAATAATTCGCCATCAATCTTGCCATCTTCACGCCAATCTTGTTGGTAGTCCGTATCAATACGGAAGTTGTCGCCAACATCAGCGATATAGCGCAGTAGCTCTTCACCAAGGCAATCTTCTATATTCTCGCCACATGTACCACTACCGCGGGAGAAGGTCAGGCCGAAACCAATGGTGAAGATAGTTGGCAACTGCTGGTCGCCAGTTTCATCCAAACCGACAAAATCTGCCCAATCCCTGGCATAGTCGTCAACGTCGTAAAGCTCACAATCTGTTGGGAAGTTGCCAATATCAACATCGTAGACATTACCCGCGAGCGCGTTCTCTTCAAAGTTCGTCAGGTTTGGGTCATTATCTAACGAGGTGTCGTAATCATTATCCTGTCGACCCGGCTCAAAATCACAGAAGTGACGTGATTCTGGGCTTTCATCAGAACAGAAGGGGAAGACAATTGGGTCTTCACGATTCGAGTCAAAAGTATCAGCCAATTCGCCAACTTGGCGGCTGGGGTTACCATAGGGGCAAACGCCAAATGAGCCATAAGTGTTGGATGTGCCAGACCAGAGGCTGCCAGCACCGAAACGATTAGGCGTAGCCGGCGGTGCAGGATACGGTTGGTACGGGTCTAGGAACGAGATTTTATTGCCGTTACGGCGAACCGGA
>DAOTWU010000268.1:0-3430 GCA_034435735.1 Anaerolineae bacterium
CGCAAAATGCTCTTGGCAATGGGCGATGACATCCGCGTTGTTCTCATTAAACTCGCAGACCGCTTACACAACATGCGCACGCTTGGCTACATGCCCCCAGAAAAGCAGCTGCGAATCGCCAGAGAAACAATGGACATATTCGCTCCATTGGCAAACCGCTTGGGTATCTGGCAAATAAAATGGGAGCTGGAAGACCTTAGTTTTCGTTATCTAGAACCAGAAGCCTATAAGCGTATTGCGACCAGCCTAGCGGAGCGTCGTGCAGACCGCGAACGCTATATAGCCGAAATCGCCGAAGTTCTCCGCAAAGAGTTAGCCGCTAATGGCATCACCAACCCAACTATCACTGGACGCCCCAAACACATTTACAGCATTTATCGCAAAATGCAGCGCAAAAATGTGCCTTTAGAGCAAATCTATGACCAACGTGCCGTCCGCATAATTGTTGACGAGGTTTGGCAATGCTATCTTGTTTTGGGGATAGTCCATAATCTTTGGCGACCTATTGCCAGCGAATTTGATGACTATATCGCCGCACCCAAAGATAATTTTTATCGCAGCCTTCATACAGCAGTAGTGGATAAAAACGGCAAAGTCATTGAAGTGCAAATTCGCACTTGGGAGATGCACGAGGACGCCGAATATGGTATTGCCGCCCATTGGCGATATAAAGAGGGCACAACTCATGATAAGGCGTTTGAAGAACGCATCAACTACTTGCGTCGTCTTATGGAATTTGGTTCGGATGTAAAAGACGATGCTAAATCTTTTGTCGATGCAATGCGCGCTGAAGTTTTTCAAGACCGCGTTTATGTATTTACGCCCAAAGGCGATATTATTGACTTACCTGCTGGCGCTACGCCAATCGACTTTGCTTATCATATCCATACGGAAATTGGTCACCGCTGTCGTGGTGCAAAGGTGGATGGCCGCCTTGTTCCATTAGACTATACGCTTAAAACTAGCGATCGCGTCGAAATCCTCACAGCCAAGCGTGGCGGCCCTAGTATGGATTGGCTGAACCCTGATTTGGGGTATGTAAAAACCTCTCGCGCTCGTTCGAAAATCCGTCATTGGTTCCGTAAGCAAAATCGTGATAAGCATATAGCTCTTGGGCGTGATGTGCTTGAGCGTGAGTTGCGCCGTTTAGGGATGAGCGAGCGTATCACCTTTGAGTCTGTTGCGCACCTATTTGATTATGAAGAACTTGAAGATTTCCTCGCCGCTATTGGGGTAGGGGATATTAACTCTTCGCAAATTGCTAATCGCCTTTTGGCCGAAGAGAAACAGCGAGAAGAAGAGCGCCGCCAAGAGGAACTTTTGAATCCACCATCCACATCAGTCAAAGTGGGCGATGTGGGAACAAATAGTATCTTAATACAAGGCGCAGATGGTTTGCTTGTGACTATTGCTAAATGTTGCCGCCCAATGCCCGGTGACCCTATTATTGGCTATATCACTCGTGGACGTGGTGTTACAGTGCATCGCACCTCATGCAAAAATATTCAGAACCTTTCTGATCCAGAACGGCTCATTGATGTTTCATGGTCGAATGTATTAGCAGAAGAAACCTACACCGTTCCCATCGAGATAGTTGCTTATGATAGGGAAGGGCTTATGCGAGACATCAGCACCATCATCGCGGATGAAAAAATCAACCTCTCCGATGTCCGCGTCTCAACTCGGCAGAATATCGCTACTTTTCATTTGATGATGGAAATCCGCAATGCGTCTCAACTGACCCGTGTGATGAATCGCCTTGATGGAATTCCAAGCGTTGTGGAAGTGCATCGCCGTCAAATGGTTTAACGTTTTACTTCCCTTAAAGATAAATAAATTGGTAAGAAGAGTTGCGATTTTTGCACTTCTTTTTACCACCCCTCTACTCTTAATTAATCTTACCCTTTTATAACCTTTGCTATTATTATAGTTCTTTAATAAAACATATATTTCAGGATTATGCTAACATCTAAGTTCGATTTGTTCTTATCCTTTGTTCGTAGTATCATACTGTAAATGTACCGTTTTATAAGGCGTACTGATATGACTTTCAACGTTGCAGCATAAGAACTAGGTAGCCATCAATGAGCATAGATTTGTACGCAGAGTCACTGAAACAGCTAGAAACGCTACAACCGCAAGAACGTATCATCATTCTTCACCCCAACTGTCAATTTCGTTACCGTTTAGCCCATACGATTTTAGGCTTTCCCCATACATGTCCGCTGGAACTGAACAATGCTGATGAGGGTTTTCCAAGTGCTGAAGACATTGTTCAACAGGTACATACGTTTGTCAGTAGTATTATTGCGGAAGGCTTTTCTGCCAATCACTACTACATCTTCTTTGATGAAGTTGATTTGTTGCCCAGCGATTACCTAACGGATTTACTCCCGTCCCTTTTGTCCGCGTTAGATGCTAGCACTTTCCGCATTGTCTTAAATGGGCGTTATGCCCCGTACAATGTGCTATATCATCCCCATTTGAAGAACAAAATACGGCTTTTACCCATTAATGAGCCGCTTTTGATGGTAGACTACACGCGCCCAAAGAAAGCGCCACATACGTTAGAAGTGATGGCCTTTGGGCAAGGGCGAGTTTTTCTAGATGCCCGCTTGATTGAATGGTCTGGTGATGTGCCGCGTCAGCTCTTTTTTTACTTTGTTGACAATGAGCAAGCTCTATCCTCAGATGTGTTCAAAATTTTCTGGCCACATATGACAAAGGGGCAGGCTTCGAACGTTTTCCATGTCACCAATGGCCAAATTAAAAGCCATCTCGGGGGCGTGCGTTTAACTGATTATCGAGGTGGCTACTACCGCCTTTCCTCACAATTTCATATTCACTACGATGTGGCGCAATTTGAAAGCCTTTTTGAGAAATTGGACACTGAACAAGAATATGTTCGCCAGCGCCAGTTAGAGCAATTGCTTTATCTGTATCAAGCTGATTTCTTGTTCGACATGGATAATGCTTGGGTGAATCAGCGCCGAAAGGAACTGCTTGAAAAATATAATATTGTTTGTGTTTCTCTAGCAGATATATATGAAAAACAAGGCGCTGTGCTGGAAGCCATAGGTATGCTTCTACAAGTTTTCAGGGCAGACCATCTTCGTGATGATATAGTGCTGCGGTTAATGCAACTCTATCAGCGGCTAGAAGACTATGATAAAGTCAAAGAGGTCTATGCCTTGCATGTTCAAGCTGTAGATAGCAAACGGGGTACTGGACCATCTCAAGAATTGAAGAACGTGTACCAGCAAATCTTGGATACCTCAACTGACTAACTAAGAACCATGCGTATTCTATTGGTAGAACCTTATTACGGTGGTAGCCATCGTGCTTGGGCGGATGGCTATCGCCGTTTTTCCTGCCACACCATTGATTTACTCACCTTGCCCGCCCAATTTTGGAAATGGCGCATGCAGGG
>DAOTWU010000269.1:0-6004 GCA_034435735.1 Anaerolineae bacterium
CAAAGAATAAAGTGACTGATTTTGGTTAATGGGCAAAATTTGCCCGTCACAAAAAGCCCAACCGCGTGGCGCAAAGTTGAACCCGACAATACGTATTTCTGCAAGAAACGGTTCAGACATGGTAACCTCCCAAAAGTAAGAATGGATAGAAAACCAGCTTTTGTAATATTTGCTGTCCTTTGGCTTAATTGGTCAAAGAGGGGTCAATGCTCTTATCATCATATATTGATGTATATATTTGCGCAAATGAAATTACAGGATTGTTATTTGCGGCTTGATAGTAATTTTATGTTTTACCGTCCGAAGCGGATTTAAGCGGTATGGCCATTCAGTGGTATAGTTGCGCCCATCAATCATAAGTTGAGTAAAAGAGTTGTGTTATGCGCCCGATGTCCTTTGATTTTCGCTCTCGCCGCTCTATGGTGACAGCGCGCCGTGGCATGGTGGCGGCCAGCAACCCGCTAGCTGCTCAAGCAGGGCTGAATATTTTGCGGCAGGGTGGGAATGCCGCTGATGCTGCCGTGGCTGCTGCTGCTGTGATGAATGTTGTTGCCCCTGCCTCTACTGGTATTGGTGGCGATGTTTTCGCCCTATATTATGATGCGACAACTGGTGCCGTCTCCGCATTGAATGGTAGCGGGCGCGCACCACAAGCGGCTAGCATTGCCCGTGTGGTTGCGGATGGTCATACGCAAATCCCTCCGCGCAGCCACCACGCTGTGACTGTACCTGGTGCAGCGCGCGCATGGGAGGATTTGGTCAAGCGTTTTGGGCGGATGACATTGGCGGATGTATTAGCTGACGCTATCCACTATGCTCGTGATGGCTATCCTGTATCGCCAGTATTTGGTGCGGCGTGGTCATCACCTCGTGTTGCTGAGCTATTGCGTCAGGGTGTCAACACAGAGGATTATTTGCCTGATGGCCAACCGCCACAGGTGGGGCAAGTGGTGCGCTTGCCCGGTTTAGCCCGCACCTTTGAAATGGTGGCCGAAGGCGGTGCCGATGCTTTTTATGAAGGGGCTATCGCTGATGCTATCGTTGAGACGCTTCAGGCGCTTGGCGGGTGTATGACCCATGAAGACTTGCGCAATCACCGCTCCACTTGGGGCGATAGTATTCATACTGATTATCGTGGCCTAACGGTACATGAGCACCCACCTAATGGGCAAGGGCTGGCGGCACTTATCGCGCTTAACATCTTGGAAGGCTTCGACTTGTCGTCGCTGGCATGGGATGCACCAGAGCGCTTGCATATCATGGTTGAAGCGATGCGCTTAGCGTTTGCCGATGCCCGCCATTGGATAGCCGACCCCGCCACCGACCCCGCCCCGCTTGATTTTCTGTTGAGCGATGATTACGCGGCCCAACGTCGCGCCCTCATCTCTACTGAACGGGCAATGCAGCCGCCGCATTATGGTATGCCGCCCGATAGTTCCGATACAATTTACTTGTGTGTTGTAGATGGCGAGGGCAATGGTTGCTCTTTCATCAACAGCTTATATATGGGGTTTGGTAGTGGTATTGTGGCCAAGGGGACAGGTGTCTTCTTACAAAATCGCGGCGCAAACTTCAGCATGAACCCCGAACATCCCAACGCATTGGCTGGCGGCAAACGCCCCTACCATACGATTATTCCCGGTTTGGCGACAAAAGATGGGGAACTTTGGGCCACATTTGGGGTGATGGGTGGATTTATGCAGCCACAAGGGCATGTGCAAGTGATTAGCGCCATGATAGATGATGACCTTAACCCGCAGGAAGCGCTAGACCGCCCGCGTTGGTGTCTTGATAGCGGCACAGCAGATAGCCGTTTGCTGCTGGAAGAGGGGCTGCCTATAGCAACAATGGCGCGTTTGGGCGAATTAGGCCACCGCGCCCAACCCGTTAGCGGGCGTGCCCGTGGCGTTTTTGGCAGCGGCCAGATTATTCGCAGGGATGCAGAAACGGGCGTGCTCTTTGGCGGCAGCGACCCGCGCAAGGATGGGTTGGTAGCGGCATTCTGATAAGGCATAGGGGAGAAAATGCAAGTTTCGTTAAAAGATAAAGTGGCGTTGGTGACGGGTGCAGCGCATCGCGTTGGGCGGGCGATTGCACTTGAGCTGGCGCGGCATGGCGCTCATATCGTCTTACACTACCACAGCAGCCCAATAGAGGTGGTTCAAGCGGCGATGTCAGAGATAGGGGCGCAAAGGGTACAGGTAGAAGCGATACAAGCAGACCTCTCCCAACCAGATGCAATCGCCCAGCTATTCGAACGTGTCCAGTCGGTGTTTGGGCGGTTGGATATTTTAGTGAATAGCGCTTCAGCCTTTCAAAAGCGCGGCCTGCTGGAAATTACGCTAGAGGATTGGGAGCATACAATGCAGGTGAATTTGCGGGCGCCCTTTCTTTGCACACAAGCTGCCGCCCGCATGATGTTGGCGCAAGCGCCACGTGGCGGTGTCATTATCAATATTTGCGATCAAGGCGTATTTAAGCCGTGGCCAGATTATGCCCATCATGGCATCAGCAAAGCGGGTTTACATGCGCTGACAATGGTGACAGCGGCCAGCCTTGGCCCACATATTCGCGCGAATGCTGTTGTGCCGGGGCCGGTTCTGAAGCCGCCCACCATGCCAGATGACCGCTGGCGGGAATTGGGCGAACGCAGCCCCTTGCAGCGCACAGGTGCGGCGGAGGATGTTGCGCGGGCGGTGGTGTATTTAGTTACCGAAGATTATCTGAATGGCGTGGCACTACCTGTAAATGGCGGTGAGCATTTGTTGTAATTTACCGCTTCAAACGCTGTACAAAATCAATTGCCTGCTCAAAACCCCAGCCATTAACCTGTGCGCGTAACCCTTTTAGTTGGCGGTCATTGAAGTGTGCTGAAACTTTTTGAATGGCGCTATTCAGTTCTTCATCTACTTCTGTTTGCTCTTCCGTCAAAATATTGAGCATGGCTTCTGCAGCGAAGAAAAGTTTTGCCGCTATCTCTGGTTGCTGTTGTGCCATGAAAACTAGGCCGATTTCATAAGTTTGCCGAGCAATTCTAGTGCGGTTGCCAATGGCACAGGCTTGCTCAAAGGCCACATAGTGATGTTCATAAGCGGCTTCCAGGTTGCCCTGTTTTAGCGCTAAGCACCCCAGAAAATTACGGGTGAGGCTTATTCCCCACGGGCTTTGCAATTTTTCAAAAATGGCGATGGCTTCTTGCAAAGTTGCGCGGGCGGCTTCATCATCATCAACATGCATATAACTGTGGCCTAGATTGGCCAGCGCGGTGGCTAAGTGGTGCTCATTGCCGCCTTGCCGCCAATACTCAAGCCCTGTTTCATAGTAATCAATAGCCGCGACATAATCCTCTGTTTCAATACAGATAGCTCCTAAATTGGCAGCAGCTAAGGCTGCCCGCCGTTCATCACCAATTTGCTGGGCGATTTGCAGAACTTGGCCCATATAGATTTTCGCTTCGTCATAATGGCTGGTGTGAATTTCAATTAAACCGTTTTGCAGTAAAGCCCGCATCAGCAATACAGGGTCTTCAGCGGCTTTGGAAAGCACTAAGTTCTCCTGTGCAAAACGCCTACACGCTTCATAATCGCTTTGCCCCCAGGCGCACATTCCTGCGTAGTAATAGGCGTTCGCTTTAATTTCTATAGGGACGGGTTGGGGCAATGCTAGCGCATTTTCGAACCAATAGCGCCCTTCAGCAAAGTTGCCGCGCCGCTCCCAATAAAATGCCAGTTGGTTCGCCAATTCCAAAATCTCTGTTGGGCGTTGCTGTTCTAATGCCCATGCCATCGCACTACGAATTTGATCAATTTCTTCATCAAGGGCATTGAGCTGTTCAATTTCACTATCCATATTGGTCAATATGTGGGTGATATGGTCTCTGTAGTAATGATGATGTTGCTCATGGAGCGCTTCAATATCAGCGAATGCTGGTAACTGCTCGCGCAAGTAAAGGTATAGTAAGCGGTGCAGGCTATATCGCCCATTATTCAAGGGGCGTAGCCAAGAACGGTGAGCGAATTGCTGTAGCACTTCTCTATTAACACCAGTAATAGCCTGTGCTGCTGTGGCGCTGAAGTCGCCATTAAAAACGGATAACTTCACCAGCGCACGTTGTTCTTCTGGGGTGAGTGTTTGCCAGCTATGGTGAATGACGGCTTGCACGCTTTGATGGCGGGGCGGCAGGTTGCGGGCGCTGGTCGAAAGTTGAACAGCATCTAGTTCTAGTTGGCGGTGAACCGCTTCAACGGTTTCGTGCCAAAGCCTAGCTGCGGCCAGTTCAATCGCCAGTGGCAAGCCATCCAACATCTGGCAAATTTCTGTCACTAGCGCTTTATGCTTATCAATATCGAAATCTGGCTTAACGCGCTTCGCTGTATGGTTGAAGAGCGTCATTGCTTCGTTATATGCGTCATCCTCAGCGGCTTCCATGCCATATACAGGGATGAGCCATTCCCCCATTAAATTCAGCGGCTCATGAGAGGTTGCCAGCACTTTTAAGTGTGTAGTATGTTGCAGTAATTCCGCGACGAAATCCGCCCCGTCTAGTATGTGCTCGAAGTTATCTAAAATGAGTAGCATCCGCTTATTTTGCAGCGCTTCAAAAAGCAACTCGATGATAGGTTGCTGCTCATGAGATGGTATTTCTAGCATATCGGCCAGCGTGAACGGGATGAGTTCAACTTTTGTGAGGGTTGATAGGGGTAAGAAATACACACCATCAGGGAAGTGGTGTAGTACATGCTCCCCCATATAAGCAGCTAGCCGCGTTTTCCCCATGCCGCCCGCCCCGACTAGCGTCAACAAACGACATTCTGGGTTATTCAGGCGTTGGGCGATTTGCTGGATATATTTTGGGCGTTTGACAAATGTTGTTAGATAGTGGGGGATATGGTGCGGTGGCTCAACTGTGCCCAAGCCATCCCCATTATCACTGAACAGCGCGGCAAAAGCGGGTGGCGGCTCTTCGCCGAGTTGCGCTTGCAGTTGTTCCGTATACAGTTGGTAGGCTTGTTTGGCTTTATTGGCATTGCCCTGCGAGAGTAACAGCCGCAAGTATTCATAGTGCGCTTGCTCATGAAGCGGCTCTAATGCAAATAGTGTTTGTAGCGTATCAAGCGCTTTTTCATAGTTTTGGCGGCGGTTGAACGCATTGGCTAAGCGTAATAAACCATCTACTACTTGCTGGTGAATATAGCGCTGTTGGTTCTGTTGCCAGATTTCAAACTCTTCGTTATCGCGTAAATAGAAACCCTCTAAAAACGCCCCGCGATAAAGTGCCAACGCCTCTTCTAACTTGTTTATGGTCTCATCAGCAATGTCGCCCGTTTGTTGTTCTTCCTGTCTGGCGCGTTGCAAGGTGTCCAGTAAATGCTGCATATCCAGCCAGTAAGGCGCATTTGCCTTAAATGCTACAGTTTGGCGGGTGATGTCGATATAGTCGCCAAGATATTTTTTGAGCGTGTGTAAGGTTACGCGCAAATTAGCCATAGCGCGGGATTGGCCGCTCTCTGACCAGAATAACGACGCCAAGACTTCACGCGGGTGTTCGCGAGGGGTACAGGCTAAATAAACAAAAAGCGCTTCAGCTTTACGCCGAGAGGTATCTTGTAAAACAGGCTGGCCATCTTTCAAAATGTTCAGATGGCCTAGAGTGATAATTTTCAGTAAATTGGTCATGAATGTTGATATTGCGCCCCAGTCAACAAATGTTAAATTCCATTGTACTGGAACTTACTATATCGGGCAAAATAGCCTGTTTCACTTTGTGAAAGGCGGTCTATGATGAAGCGTACTTTACGCCGTGTGCCGCGCAATGTTTGGGCGACCACGCTCACCAGTTTCCTCACTGATGTTTCTAGCGAGATGATATTCACACTTGTGCCTTTGTTTTTAGCCAATGTGCTGGGCGTTTCTACCGCCATTATTGGGCTAATAGATGGCATCGCCGAGACAACAGCTAGCTTACTCAAGGGATATTCGGGCTGGCTTTCGGATAAGCTGCGGC